>JBOHMF010000087.1:0-12301 GCA_050730055.1 Allostellaceae bacterium | reverse complement strand
GATCAGCGAGCGCCCGTGCCCGCGCCGCCGCGATCTCGCGCTCGGCCGCCGCGGTTTCGCGGGCCAGGACCTCGGCGGTCTGCCGCTGCCGCTCGGCCGCCTCGGCGGCAAGCTGCGCGCTGGTCTCGCGCACCCGCGCCTGGGCGTCCGCACGGGCTTCGGCGAGCGCCTTCTGATAGGCGGCGATCATCGCTTCGGCCTCGGATTTGAGCGCGGCAGCGCGGGCGAGATCGTCGTCGAGCCGGTTGCGCCGGGTCTCGATCGCCGCCGCCACGCGCGGCAGCGCCAGCCATTTCATCAGCCCATAGAGGACGATAAAGGTGATCGCGAGCCACAACAGCAACGACGGAAACGTCGAGACGTCGAGTTGCGGCATGCCGACGTGCGACACGGCCGGACCGCCCCGCTAGAAGACAAACAGCACGAGAAAGGCGACCATCAGCGCATAGAGCGCCACGGCTTCGGTCAGCGCAAAGCCGAGGATGCCGATGCCAAAGACCTGTTCGCGGGAGGCCGGGTTGCGCGCGATCGCGCTGACCAGCGAGCCAAAGATGTTGCCGATACCAACGCCAACGCCTCCCAGACCGATCGCCGCAAGGCCGGCTCCGATCAGCTTGGCGGAAGTGGGGTCCATGGGTCTGTCCTTTCCCTTTGAGATGGCAGATGAAGCCCGTGAGGAGCGAGCGCCGCAACCGCCGAAAGCCCCGGGCGGCCAGTGCATATGGGCGATCAGTGCATGTGTATGGCGTCGCGCAGATAGAGCACCGTCAGGATCGCGAAAATATAGGCTTGCAGCGAGAACACGATCACTTCGAGCGCATAGATCGCGACATCGATCAAGACCGGCAGAAAAAAGACATAACGGAAATAGACGCTGGCGATCAGAGAGGCGGCAAAGCCGGCAAAGACGAGCATCAGCGTATGCTCGGCCAGCATGTTGGCAAAGAGCCGCAGCGCCAGGGTCAACGGCCGCGACAGATAAGAGACGATCTCGATCGGAATGATCAGGGGCGCCATGATCAGGGGCGTCCCTTCCGGGAAGAAGAAGCTGAAGAAATGAAAGCCGTGCTTGACGAAGGCGACGATCGTTACCATTGCAAAGACGAATAACGCCAGCGCCGCCGTGACGATAAACTGCGCCGTGAAGGAATAGCTGAACGGGATCAGTGAGATCGTGTTGCCGAGCAGAAGGAACATGAAGAGCGAAAAGACAAACGGAAAAAACTTGCGGCCTTCCTCGCCAAGATTGTCGCCGACCATGCCGGCGGTAAACTCATAGGAGAGTTCGGCCAGCGATTGCAACCGTCCGGGGACAAGCCGGGGGCGCAGCGTCGCGATCAGAAGCAGCGCGGTCACAAGGACGACGACGATTGTCATCATCAGCGCGGCGTTGGTGTAGGAGATATCGACCGCGCCGATGTGCAGCGGCACGATCGGCTGGATCGTGAACTGCGCGAGAGGTGAATGTTCCGCCGCCACCTGCTTCCCCGCTCCCGATCAGTTGCGGTCCTGCTGTTGTCCCGATGGCGGTGTGCGCCCCAACTCCTTGGTGGCGCGGAAGACGTTGACCATGCCGGCCGCCGCGCCGATGAAGAAGAACACAATCCGCCCCGCGTACTCATGCACCCCGAACAGGCGCTCCACCCCCCAATCGATCCCCCAGCCGATGGCCACCCCGACGATGAGCGCAGCGACCAGTTCGATCGCGATGCGAAACGCCAGCGCGAGCGGACCATGCGGCACGCTGCCGCGGCCCTTCCCCGCCCGCTGAAGCTGTTCCCGACGCGCTTGTTCGATCTTTTCGCCGAGCCGAGCCAGGGGGTCTGGCGGTGTCTCCTCGCTCATCGCTCCCGCCCCGCGCGCCCGCAAGGACCCGGAGGGTGCACGAGAACCTTGCACTCGATGGGCAACCGCCTACGACCCGTTGCCGCCATGGCACGGCCGAGACGCGGCGCACCATAGTGGCGCCTCCGGACCCTGTCAAGCCGCCGCGGGACCCCCGGCCTCTCACGGAAAGAGACGATCTCTCAACCCGTTAGAGCGGCTTGCGGGAGCCGGGCGGGCGTCGTGCCGCAGCCGGCCGGTCGGCGCCGCGCGCTCAGGCTTTTGCGGCGAGGCTCGCCAGCTCCTGGTTGAAGGCCGCCACGCTCGGCTCGCCGGTGAACTTCTTGCCGTTGATGTAAAAGGTCGGGGTCCCCTCGATGTCGAGATCCTTGGAGGCGAGAAGGCGCTCCTCGACGATCTTGTCTTCGAGAGTCTTGTTGCTGAGGCAGGCTTTGGCGTTCTTTGCGCTCATGCCGCCGAGTTCGGCCATGCGCACCAGAGCCTTTTCGGGATCAGGGGCGAGCACCCATTGCGGCTGATCGGCGAACAGCGCATTGACAAACGGATAAAAGCGGTCGGGCGGGGCGCAGCGCGCCAGCATCGCCCCTTTCAGCGCCGCCTCGTCGAGCGGAAAATCGCGCAGGATCAGCTTGGCCTTGCCGGTGTCGATCCACTTCTTCTTGATGGTGGGCAGCACGTCGAGATCGAAATGGGCGCAATGCGGACAACTCATCGAGGCGTATTCGATGATGGTGATCGGGGCCTTCGGATTGCCGAGCACGCGATCGCTCGGGCGCGGGGCCAGGAGGGCCTGAACGGTGGCCGCGCTCGGCGGGGACGCAGCCGCCCCGGCCGGTGCCGCGGGAACAGCGAGGAGCGCCAGGCTCGCCATCACGGCGGCAAACCAGATCTCACGCATGACGAGCATCCTTTTGATCAGACGTTGATGCTAGGAGGTTCCGGCCTTGGGGGTGCCCGCGGCGGGCTCCTTGCCCGCGGGGTCCGCCTCCGCCGCGAGGACGGCATGACCGAGCCGGGCGAGAGCGGCTCGCAGGTCGGCGTCGGGGATGTCGGCGAGGCGGCGATCGAGGGCCTGCTTCGCCCCCGCAGGGAGCGGTGGCGGCAGTGCCGGCGCCGCGGGCCTCGGGGCAAGCGGCAGCGGCCCCTGCACCAACAACAGGCGCTCCGCGACCGGACGGCCGAAATAGCGGGTGATGCGCTCGATGACGAGCGGGGCGCGGTGCTGCATGTCGAGCGCCGCCGTCGGCATGACGCGCAGCTTGAGCGCCCCGTCGCGCCCGAGCGCCAGGGGCCAGCTTACCGCGGCCCAGCGCGGCCCGACGATCACCGGCCAATCGGTCTTGAGACGGGCGAGAATGCCGCTGCGCCGCTTCAGGATCGGCGCCGCCACCTGCGAGACGGCGACGCCGACGGCGCGCAAGCCCGGGCGCCGGGCGCCGGCGCCGGGCGCATTGTCTCCGTCCATCAGGGCTGATCCCTTTGCCCGCACATCCGCTCCGCCCATGCCAAACCCACCCGGCCCCGCCGCCCTTCTCGCCTGGTACGACCGCCACCGGCGCCAATTGCCGTGGCGCGCGCCGCCCGGCAGCCGACCCGACCCCTATCGCGTCTGGCTCAGCGAGATCATGCTGCAGCAGACGACGGTGGCCGCGGTCGCCCCCTATTTTGCCCGATTTACCGCGCGTTGGCCCGACATTTCGGCGCTCGCCGCGGCCTCGCTCGACGCGGTGCTGCAGGAGTGGCAGGGGCTCGGCTATTACGCGCGGGCCCGCAACCTGCACGCCTGCGCACAGCACCTCGTCGCCCGGCACGGCGGCGTCTTTCCCGCCGACCCGAACGTCTTGCGCGCGCTCCCCGGGATCGGGGCCTACACCGCCGCGGCGATCGCGGCGATTGCCTTTGACCGGCCCTGCGCCGCGATCGACGGCAATGCCGAGCGCGTTCTCGCCCGGCTTTACGGCGTCTGCGAACCCTTGCCGACCGTCAAATCCCGCCTTCGCGATCTGGGCGCGGCCCTGGTGCCGCGGGAGCGCCCCGGCGACTTTGCCCAGGCGCTGATGGATCTCGGGGCGACGATCTGCACCCCGCGGCGGCCGCGCTGCATCCTCTGCCCGTGGCGCGCGCACTGCGCCGCGGCGGCGCAGGGGATCGCCGAGAGGCTGCCGGCGCGGGCGGCAAAACCGGAGCGGCCGCTGCGCCACGGCGTCGCCTTCTGGCTGGTCCGGCCCGACGGCGCGATCCTCCTGCGCCGCCGTCCCGAACGAGGATTGCTCGGCGGCATGATCGAGATCCCCTCGACCCCCTGGCGCGAGCGGCCGTGGAGCCTCGACGAGGCGGTCGCCGCCGCGCCGGCCGCGGTCGCATGGTCGCCGCTCCCCGGCCTCGTCACCCACGGCTTCACCCATTTCCGTCTCGAACTGGCGATCCTCGCGGGGCAGAGCGCCGGCGGCGAGGAGGGATTGTGGAGCCCCATCGCGCAACTTGGCGAGCACGCCCTGCCCAGCCTCTTCAAAAAGCTCGTCCGCCATGCGGTGTCGGCGCTGGCGCCGCAGGATCAGGGAGAGCCGCGAGAAGCGGCAAGGCCCCGGCGGCGGCCAACCGCGACGCAACCAGCCGCACCGGGGCAAACGAGCGGCGGTGATGCGGGGTGATGCCGAGCCGGCCGAGCGCGGCGCCGTGCTCCGCTGTCGGGTAGCCGGCATTCTTCTCCCATCCGTAGCCCGGATAGCGCTGCGCCAGGACCCGCATGACCCGGTCGCGCCGCACCTTGGCAATGACCGAGGCGGCGGCAATGGAAAAGGACAAGCCGTCACCGCCGATGATGGTCTCGACCGGGCAGGCGAGCGCCGGGGCGATATTGCCATCGACCAGCGCGCGGTCCGGGCGCAGCCCAAGCGCGGCGACGGCGCGCGCCATCGCCAAGAGGGTCGCGCGCAGGATGTTGAGGGCATCGATCTCGCGCACGCTCGCCGCGCCGAGCGCGATATGGGCCGCGCCGCGCCGGGCGCAGGCGGCAAGCGCACGGGCACAGTCCTCGCGCTCTCCGGCGGTGAGCCGCTTTGAATCATCGAGATTTGCGCGCAAGGATCGGGGAAAATGGCGGGGGTCAAGGATCACCGCGGCGGCGACGACCGGACCGGCGAGCGGTCCCCGCCCGGCCTCGTCGATGCCGCACACCACTCCCCGAGCGCGCCGTTCGATCGCAAAATCCGGCATGGTCCCCCGCGCCGGGTTCTTGCCACACCCTTGACCGCCGCGAAAGGGGCGTGCTGGCGCGGACCCGGTGCGCTTCCCATGTTGGGCGAATGCCGTCCCGCTCCGCCGCCCGCCGGCCGCTGCTGTTCGCCGTCCTTCTTGCCTGCGTTCTCGGTTTCGCCGCGGCGCCGGCGCACGCCCTGGATCTGCTCGCGACGCACCAGGTGACGGTCCAGTTTGCCACCCGGCAGGGCAAGCCGATGGCGCACGCCCGGGTCAGCGTCTTTGCCCCGGGCGACTCAAACAAGCCGGCGATGACCGGTTACACCGATGCCAATGGCCAGTTCACCTTCTCGGCCGATCGCAACGGGTTCTGGAGCGCCGCGGCGCGCAGTCCGGGCGAGGTGGTGCGGGTCATGGTTCGCGTCGGCGGCGGGCCGGCGCTGCTGCGCAGCCGGTTCGCCCCGCTCTATGTGATCGGCGCCCTTCTGGTGCTGCTGGTCGCGGTCTTCTGGTATCGGACGCTGCGGGCGCGCCGGCCACGGCCCTGACCGGTGCTCGCGCTCAGATCAGCGTGCCGATCAGATCGGCCGGCCAGACCAGGCTGACGGGCGCGCTCGCGAGCGCATCGACAACCGGGGTCTCGTTGCCGCGCGACAGGTCAAAGGCGAGGTTGTGGCTGAAATGGGCGAGCACGCCGCACAGATACAAGCACGCGAGCCACCTCCAGGCGTGCAGTCTGCGGCGGGCGATCGACTTCTTGCGCCGGGCAAGGGCGAAAACCCGGCGTCCGTATTTGGGCAATCCCGGAGGGCCGATCATAGCATCACCCGGCATCTGCGGCCTTGCAGGCGAGAGCGCCGTCTGCCCTGCCGCCGCGGCTGGGCGAAAACCGGCCGGTACAGAGCGGTGCGCCGCGCTTATCTTAACCGTTTTCAACTGTGCCGTCATCGCTCTGCGGCGCTATGTCCCGTGTCTTGCGACAGCACCGAAGCAAGGGTGGTGGCGAGGGTATAGACCCCGGTTCCGGCCAGGAGCGCGATGGCGAGAAGCGCAAACGCGCCCGGTCGCAGCCGGTCGCCAAGCCGTTTTCCCAGAACCCCGCCAAGAACCGTGAACGGGATCAGAAGGGCGGCGGCGATCCAGGTCGGTGCGGCAATGCCGGTGCTCGCGGCCAGCGCGGCGATCGTCGCGACATAGCAGAGCGAAAAAAAGGCCAGGAGCGTTGCCCGCGCCATCTGCGGCGCGGCGCCGGCAAGCAGCAGATAGATCACCACCGGCGGCCCGGACATGCCAATGAGCGCGGTCGCGGCGCCGGACACCGCGCCGGCGATCACGTCAAAACCCGGCCACAGCGCGATCATGGAGTGGCGCGCGGGGCGCCGGCGCACGACGCCAAAGACCCCGGCAAAGACGAGGATCGCCGCGCCGACCAGCATCCTGACCAGGAGCGGATCGGCGTGGCGGAAGGCAAAAAGACCGAGCGGCACGCCAAAAAGGCTGCCAAGCGTCAGTCTTGCCAGCAGACCCGGCGCGACCGCGCCGCGGACCCGCGGGAGCACCGAGAGCGACAGCGCCGCGGTGAGGATGATCACGAGCGGGATCGCGGTGCCCGGCGGGAGAACAATGAGAAAGAGCGGTGCCGCCAGAACCGCAAAGCCAAAGCCGCTTGCGGCCTGCACCAAACCCGCGGCAAAACTCGCCGCCGCCAGGGGAGCCCAGTGGAGCGCTTGCACCCGGTAATCCTTGGAGTGTAGGTCACGATCGCACGCGATGCGGCGGAAAGGGAAGACGGGATGGCCAACAGGCTGCGCGAGCGGATCAGGAGCGGCGGGCTGGCCGTCGCCATGGCGGCGCACAACCCGCTGTCGGCTCGGCTTGCCGAGGAGGCCGGCTTTGACGGGATCTGGGCGAGCGGGTTCGAATTGTCCGCCGCCTATGGCGTCCCCGATGCGAGCCTTCTCTCGTGGTCGCAACATCTCGACATGACGCGGGCGATGGCGGAGACGGTCGGGGTCCCGGTCGTCGCCGATCTCGACACCGGCTCGGGCAACGCGATCAATGTCCTGCACATCGTCGCCCGCTATTGCGCCGCCGGGATCGGCGCGGTCGTCATCGAGGACAAGACCTTTCCAAAGGAGACCAGTCTTCTCGCCGGCGCCCGCCAGGAGCTCGTCCGCGTCGAGGAGTTTCAGGGCAAGCTCGCCGCCGCGCGCGCCGCGATCGGGGCGAGCGAGGTGCTGCTCGTGGCGCGCACCGAGGCGCTGATCGCCGATCAGGGGCAGGACGAGGCGCGGCGCCGGGCCGCGGCCTATGCCGAGGCCGGGGCCGATCTGATCCTCGTCCACTCGAAGCGGAAGACCCCGGACGAGATCGTCCAGTTTGCGCAGAGCTGGTCGGGTCCGGTGCGGCTCGCCATTGTGCCGACGGCCTATCCCGACCTGACCGAGGAGAAGATCCGCGCCCTGCCGCAGATCGGTCTCGTCGTCTATGGCAATCACGCGATCCGCGCCGCGGTCGCAGCGATGCGGGAGGCTTTTGCCGAGATCCGCCGGGAGGGCGGCATTCATACTGTCGGCCCGCGCATCGCCTCGGTCGAGGACATTTTCGCATTGCAGCGGGTGCCGGCGATGAAACGCGCCGAACAGGACTATCTGCGCTGAGGCGGCGACAGCGGCGGCTTCACCCGAGGACGCGGCTGGTCTATCCTGCCGCGTCGCAGCAAAGGAGGATCGCATGGCAAACATCCCCGGCGCGCTCGCCGATCCCGGCCGCGTGCACGGCGAGGCGCTCCGCATCGAGAGCGGCACCGAGACGATCGCGGGCTATCTGGCGCGGCCGAGCCAACCGGGGCGCAACCCCGGCATCGTCGTCATCCACGAGGCGTTCGGGATGGTCGAGCACATCCGCGACCTCGCCCGCCGCTTTGCGGGTCTCGGCTACAACGCACTCGCCCCCGATCTTTACAGCCGCACCGGCGGCCCCAACCCGGATGATCTGAACTCGGTCTTTCCGGTCATGTTCGGCCTCTCCGACGCGCAGGCGGTCCGCGATCTCGAAGCCGCCGCGGCGCATCTGCGCGGCCTCTCGGGCGCGAGCGGCAAGATCGGCGCGATCGGCTTCTGTTCGGGCGGGCGGCACACGCTGCTCTTTGCCTGCAGCAGCGCCAGGGTCGATGCGGCGATCGACTGCTGGGGCGGGTTTGTCGATCGCGCCACCCCCGACGCCGAAACGACGGCGGCGCGTCCGACGCCGGTTCTCGACATGATCGATCGGCTGCACTGCCCGCTCTACGCCGCCTTTGGCGAGGAGGACCTGAACCCCGCGCCGGCCATCGCCGACGCGCTGAAAAGCCGGGCGGAGAAAGCGGGCAAGGACATCACAACCAAGGTCTACAAAAACGCCGGCCATGCCTTTCTCGCCGATTATCGGCCGAGCTACCGCGAGGGGCCGGCGCACGAGTTGTGGTCCGACATCACCGCCTTTTTTGCCAGGCACCTGAAATCCTGAAAGCGCCCGCGCCCCGATGAGCCCCGTCGAACGCCATACCATCGCTGTCCTGGTCGATAACGAGCCGGGCATTCTCGCCCGCGTCGTCGGCCTCTTTTCGGGGCGCGGCTATAACATCGAGAGCCTGACCGTGGCCGAGGTCGATCGCCGCAACGCTCTGTCGCGGATCACCATCGTCACCTCGGGCACGCGCATGATCATCGAGCAGATCAAGGCGCAACTGTCGCGGCTGATCCCGGTCCGCCGGGTCTGCGACTTGACCGATACGGGCCCCTTTATCGAGCGCGAGATGGCCCTGATCAAGGTCGCCGGCCGGGGCGAATCGCGCATCGAATCACTGCGCCTCGCCGACATCTTCCGCGCCCGCGTCGTCGACTCGACGACCGAAAGCTTTGTCTTTGAGATGACCGGGTCGAGCGAGAAGCTGAACGCCTTTATCGCCTTGATGGAGCCTTTGGGTCTCGTCGAGCTGTCGCGCACCGGCGTCGCCGCGATCTCGCGCGGACCGGGCAGTTTTTGAGCGTCTGCGCAAGAGAAAGGCGGCGGAATGTGCGCCGCTGGGCGGCGCTTTTTTCGCCAGATTTGCCAAGGAAGGAGACGACCATGCGCGTATATTACGACCGCGACGCCGATGTGAACCTTGTCAAGTCGAAAAAGGTGGCGATCATCGGCTATGGCAGCCAGGGTCACGCCCACGCCAACAATCTGCGCGACAGCGGCCTCAAGGATGTTGTCGTGGCGTTGCGCCCCGGCTCGGCCTCGGCGGCAAAGGCCGAGACGGCCGGCTTCAAGGTCATGGGCAATGCCGAGGCGGCGAAATGGGCCGACATCGTCATGATCCTGGCGCCCGACGAATTGCAGGCGGCGCTCTATAAGGACGAATTGCGCCCGAATATGCGGCGGGGCAGTGCGCTCGCCGTGGCGCACGGTCTCAGCATCCATTTCCGCCTGATCGAGCCGCGCCCCGACATGGACGTGTTTATGATCGCGCCAAAGGGGCCGGGGCATACCGTGCGCTCGGAATATCTGCGCGGCGCCGGAGTGCCGTGCCTCCTGGCGGTCGAGCAGAACCCCTCGGGCAATGCGCTGGAAATCGGTCTCTCCTACGCCTGCGCGATCGGCGGCGGGCGCGCCGGCGTCATCGAGACGACATTTCGCGAGGAGTGCGAGACCGATCTCTTTGGCGAGCAGTCGGTCCTGTGCGGCGGGCTGACCTCGCTGATCCTGGCCGGCTACGAGACCCTGGTGGAGGCCGGCTATGCGCCCGAGATGGCCTATTTCGAGTGCTGCCACGAGGTCAAGCTGATCGTCGATCTGATCTATGAGGGCGGCATCGCCAACATGCGCTACTCGGTCTCCAACACCGCCGAATACGGCGACTATTCGCGCGGCCCCCGCGTCATCGACGAGCATGTCCGCGCCGAGATGAAAAAGATCCTCGCCGACATCCAGTCCGGCCGTTTTGCTCGCGAATGGGTGCTCGAAAACGCCGCCGGCCAGCCGAGCTTCAAGGCGCTGCGCCGACGCGCCGCCGAGCACCCGATCGAAGAGGTCGGCGCGCGGCTGCGCGCGATGATGCCGTGGATCGCCGAGAACCGGCTCGTTGACAAGAGCCGGAACTGAGCGGGGCGGCGGGCGGCAGCCTCGGCCGGTTCCCGCCCGCACCGACTGAATACAAGAGAAATTACATGTCTCTGAAAGAAAGGTTTGCATTATATACTGTGAATCCCTGAAGATTTTGTTGAAAATCTGGCAGACTCGCTTCATTATTTGTGTGCCGCGTTGCCGCATCCTCCCCGGACGGAAGATGGGGACCGAAAGCGACGGCGTCGGCGCGGCAGCGGCAGATGAGACGGGCGGGATGGTGCCGGGACAGACGATGCCGACCGACGAGGCAGTGACCGCCGCGGCCCTGGTCGCGGCGCTGCTGCAAGGAAGCCGGGCCAACGCGCGCAACGCGGACCTGGCGGTCCGCCTTTACAAACGCATCCTCGACGGTCTGCGCAAGATCGAGGCGCCGTCCGATCCGTTTGCGCCGGCCGGGACGAGCGCTAGGCCATGACACGCCTCGCGGGGATGGAGACCGCTCCGGCTCAGACCGGGACGGACGCGCCCGGCGCCCGGACGGAGCGATCGTTGCGGGAAACGGCCGAGGATCTGCTGTCGGTCGCCGACAGCGTGGCGCAGGAGGGGTGGGGTGATACGGTCGCTGCCCATCTGCGGCAGGCTGCTCACGATCTGCTCCGACTTGCTCACCCCAAGAAATTGGCCGGGTAAGCGGCCAGTGTTTCGACTTGTATCCAATAACTCTTGACCCTTTTACCGCGCAGGTTGATCTAACCGTCCGGGCCCGCCAAGGAACAGCGGCCGGAGCAAAACCGGGCGCTGCGCGTTTGGTGAAGATCAGCGTGATACGCTGACCGGCCGGAATGCAAGCGAGGGTCACGGTGACCGATACATGGGATGAAGCCGAGCGTTGGCGTGAACGGGCGAAAGAAGTCCGCACCATGGCCGACCAGTTCCGCAACGCCACTCAGCGGGAGCAGTTGCTCCGGATTGCCGAAAGCTACGACACGATTGCCGGGGATACCGAGGGGCGGCTGAGAAAGGCGTCATCCCGGCTCGCGGCGGCGATCGACCGGGAGTCGGCGACAAGCCGCGACACGCGCGCTGATCGCAGCCTCTGATCCGGCCGCTCCCAGCCGATGCGGGTGCTGCACGCGGCGGCCGAACTTTATCCCTGGGTCAAGTCGGGCGGTCTTGGCGATGTCGTCGCCGCGTTGCCGCCGGCGCTCGCCGCCGCCGGTCTCGATATCCGCCTGCTGCTGCCCGGCTTTACCGCGTTTCTCGATGCCCTTGACGAGATCACGGATATCGCCCGCCTCTCGACGCCTTATGCTGGCGAGCGCGTGCGACTGACGCGGGCGCGGCTGCCGCCCAACCCCGCGCGCGCAGGCCCCGAAAAGGGTGGCCCCGCCGTCTATCTTGTCGATCACCCGCCGTTCTACGACCGGCCCGGCGGTCCCTATGCCGATCCCGAGGGCCGCGACTGGCCCGACAACCACCGCCGCTTTGGCCTCCTTGGGTGGGTCGCGGCGGCGCTGGCGCAGGGCGCCGATCCCCAATGGCGACCGCACATCCTGCACGCGCACGACTGGCACGCCGGTCTTGCCCCGGCCTATCTCGCCGCCCGGCCCGGGGCTGAAGCTCCTGTGCCAAGCGTTCTGACGATCCACAATCTCGCCTATTCCGCCCCCTTTCCGGCCGTCGCCTTTGCCGATCTGGCCCTGCCGCCCGCGTTCTTCTCGATCGAGGGGGTCGAGTTCTACGGGCAGGTGTCGTTTCTGAAGGCCGGCCTCTATTACGCCGACCGCCTGACGACAGTGAGCCCGACCTATGCCCGCGAGATCCAGACGGCGGAGTTTGGCTGCGGGTTTGACGGGCTGCTGCGCAGCCGCGCCGGTGCGCTGTCGGGGATTCTGAACGGCGTCGATCCGCGCATCTGGAACCCGCAGCGCGACCGCGTCTTGCCGCGACCCTACGGGATCAAGGACGCCGCAGCCGGCAAGGCCGAGGCCAAGGCCGATTTGCAGCGTCGGCTCGGCCTCGCCGAGCGGCCGCAGGCGCCGCTCTTTGGCGCGGTCAGCCGCCTCACCCCGCAGAAGGGGCTTGATCTGGTGCTCGCCGTCCTGCCGGCGCTGGCGGCACAGGGCGCCCAGCTTGCCCTCCTCGGGTCCGGCGACGGCGATCT
>JBOHMF010000086.1:0-12443 GCA_050730055.1 Allostellaceae bacterium | reverse complement strand
CGGAATGGTTCAGCCGGGATCTCGGCGAGCACGGACGGGTCAGCGGAGGTTACGGCGCGCTGATCGCCCATCTCGCCGCCGAGTGCCGCCGCCGCGGCGCTGCGATCCATCTCGGCGCGGCGGTGGCGGAGATCGCGGCGGAGGGCGGCGGGATTGCCGCGCGCTGCCGCGACGGCGCGCTGATCGCGGCCGATGCCGCAATCCTCGCCGTGCCGCTGCCGCTTCTTGACGAGATCGCGCTGCCCGCGGCGGCGCGCGAGACGGCGGCAGCCGCGGCCGATATCGGCTTTGGCAATGTCGTCAAAATCCTGCTGCGTTTTGCGACCGGCTGGTGGGCCAAAGCGGGCAGTCGGGATCTCGCCGACCTGTCGTTTCTCTTGTCCGAGGCGCCGGTGCCGACCTGGTGGACCCAGCACCCGGCCGCAGACCCGGTGCTGACCGGGTGGCTCGCCGGACCCCGCGCCGATCGGGTGGCCTCGCTGTCCGAGAGCGCGCTCATCGAGATGGGTCTTGCCGCTCTCGCCGGAATTTTCGCGCTGCCCGTGGAGCGCCTCGCGCAGGGTCTCGTCGCCGCGCGCGCGATCGACTGGGGCCGCGACCCGTTTGCGCGCGGCGCCTATTCCTATGCCACGCCCAGAACCCGCGAAGCACAAAAGGTTTTAAGGATGCCGGTCGGCGGCGTTCTGTTCTTTTCCGGCGAGGCGCTTTATGAAGGTCCCGACATGGGCACGGTCGAGGCGGCGCTGGCGAGCGGCCGGGAGAGTGCGCAGGCGATCCTCTCCGCCGATCGCTGACTGCCGCTGGCGCCGCGCGCCGCCGAAAGCCGCGCGGCAATCCCTCCTACACGGGCGCGAGCAGCCCCACATCGTCGTTCTGGATGCTGTTGACGCGCTCGCCGACCGGGGTGATGGTGAGACCGCTGGTATAGGGCACGAGCAGCCGCCTGGCCGCGGCCGCGGGTGCCGTCAGCCAGCGCTGATAATCGGCCGGCGCGAGGATCACCGGCATGCGGTCGTGCACTTCGCTGACCAGCTTGCTCGCCTCCGTCGTGATGATCGTGAAGGTATCGACGGGGTCGCCTTTTTCCGGCTGCCAGCGCTCCCACAATCCGGCAAAGCCAATCAGCGCGCCATAGCGCAGTGCGATCTTGTAGGGCTGCTTGCGGGCGCCCTGGGAACGCCATTCATAATAGCCGTTGGCCGGGACAAGGCAGCGCTGCGACTGAAAGGGGGCGATGAACGCCGTCTTGTCTTCCAGGGTGTCGGCGCGGGCGTTGATCATGCTGGTGCCGATCGACAGATCGCGCGACCACGGGGGCACGAGGCCCCAGCGCGCGGTGCGCACGAACCGCTCCCGTCCCTCGGCAGTGACGATCGGCAGCGGCTGCATCGGCGCGATGTTGTACCGCGGCGCCAGTTCGCTCATCTGCGCGAGGCGGAACTGCTTTCGGATCTCGCTCGGGGCGGCAGTGAGATAAAAGCGAACGCACATGGGCGAAGTATAGCACGTTGGTTAACGACGCAACGCCGCCGGCCCGCTCGCCTCGTGATTTTCAGGAGGCAACATCCGGCTCGCTCCGGCTCAATCCAGGAGCCACGGCGCCGCGCAGGCCTGGGCGACCTGACGGATCTGGTTGAGGAGACCGGGGCCGATCGGGATCCCCTCCCGCATCCGCCGGGCCGCATAATGCCACTGCGGATCGCCCGCCACCATCACCGGCTGGGCCGGATCGATCGGCGTTGTCGCGTGCAGATCGTCGCAGAAGCGCCGCACATCGGCGGCAAACTCCGCGCGGTCGCGAAAGAGGCCCGGATCGATCGCGATAAAGCAGTGGCCGATGTCGGTCGTCTGCGGCTTCTCGCGGCGCACCGGGTCGGTGATCAGGGTCGCCCCGGGCAGACAGGTGCCGAGGATGTTGACCATCGCCGCGAGACCGTAGCCCTTGTAGCTCGAGGTTTCCGGCGCGCCGCCGAGCGAGGTCAGAAACCCGCCCTTTTCGCGCGCCTCCAGGGGATCGGTGCTGGGCCGCCCGTCCTTGTCGAGGAGCCAGCCGGGCGGGCAGGGCAGCCCTTCGTTCGCCTTGTTGCGGATGCGCCCGGCGGCTACCGTCGTTGTCGCCATGTCGAGCAGAAACGGCGGCCCGTCGGCGCTCGGCGCGGCAAAGGACCAGGGGTCGGTGCCGAGCTTGGCCTCGCGGCCAAAGGTCGGCGCGACCTGGGCGCCGGCATTGCTGGTGCAGGCCATGCCGATCAGTCCGGCCTCCGCCGCCATCAGGGTGTAATAGCCGGTGGCGCCAAAATGGGCCGAATTGCGCACCGCGGCGATCGCGATCCCGATCGCCTTTGCCCTGTCGATCGCCGTCTGCATCGCCAGATGCGCCGGCACATGGCCAAGACCGCCATCGCCGTCAACGAGCGCGGACACCGGGGTTTCCCGGACGATCCGCGGCTCGGCCCGCATGTTGGCCCGCCCGCTGCGGCGCAGCCGGTCATAGGAGGGGATCATCGAGATGCCGTGGCTGTCGATGCCGTGCAGATCGGCCCAGGACAGGATGCCGGCGGTGGTTTCGGCGTTCTCCTCGGGCATTCCCCAGGCCAGGAGGATGGCTTTGAGCTGGGCGCGGTGGGTCTCATAGGATGCGGGCATTGCGTTCTCCCTGTAGCGGCCGACAGCCTCGCGCGCTGCAACCCTGCCGGCAAGAGGGTTGGGGTGCGCGCCTTCGCCCGCTTGGTTGTGGGTCCGGCAGCCGCTAGGTTTGGGACGAAAGAGACACTGACCGCACCAGGGCCATGACCGATCCGCAGCCTCATTCTCCGCCGCGCGCCGGCGCCGTGCCGCACAGCGCCCATTGGGGGGCGTTTCTGGTGCGGGTGCGGGAGCGGGAAATCGAGATCACGCCGCATCCGCGCGATCCCGACCCTTCGGCGCTCCTCGGCAACATCCCGGCCGCACGCGCGCACAAGGCGCGGATCGCCCGGCCGATGATCCGGCGCGGCTGGCTGGAGCGCGGCCCCGGACCCGATCCGCGGCGCGGCCGCGACACATTCGCAGCCGTGCCCTGGCCCGAGACGCTCGACCGCCTTGCCGCGGAACTGCGCCGCATCTATGGCGCGCACGGGCCGCGCGCGGTCTTTGGCGGGTCCTACGGATGGGCCAGCGCCGGGCGCTTTCACGATGCGCAGCACCAGCTCCACCGCTTTCTGAACCTTCTCGGCGGCTATGTCCGCTCGGTGGGCAGCTACAGCTCGGGCGCGGCAAGCGTGATCCTGCCGCACGTCATCGGCCCGCAATCGGCCGTCGCCGGCAACACCGTGAATTGGGACGAGTTGGTCGATGAGAGCGCGCTGGTCCTCGCCTTTGGCGGCATGGCGCTGAAAAACAACGATGTCGGCGGCGGCGGCACGAGCCGTCATATCGCCCGCGGCCGCCTCGCCGCAGCGCGCCGGCGCGGGGTCGAATTTCATCTGATCAGCCCCCTGCGCGACGATCTGCCGGAGACGGTCAGCGCCGTCTGGCACCCGATCCGCCCCGGCACCGATGTCGCGCTGATGCTCGCTCTGGCGCATACGCTCGTCGTTGCGGATCTCCACGACCGCGCCTTTCTTGACCGCTTTTGCACCGGCTGGGATGTCTTTGCGGCCTATCTGCTGGGCCGGAGCGACAATCAGCCAAAGGACGCCGCCTGGGCAGCGGCGATCTGCGGTCTGCCGGCCGCGGAGATCACCGCACTCGCGCGCCGCGCCGCCGCAGGGCGCACGCTTGTCACCTGCTCGCAATCGGTGCAGCGCGCCGAGCACGGCGAAGCGCCGGTGTGGATGGGGGTGGTGCTGGCCGCGATCCTCGGTCAGATCGGAGTGCCGGGCGGCGGCTTTGCCTATGCCCTGGGTTCGAACGCAAACACCGGCAAGCCGCCGGTGGCGGCGCCGCTGCCGACCCTGCCGGTCGGCCGCAACCCGGTCGTCGATTTCATCCCGGTTGCGCGCATCGCCGATATGCTGCTGCACCCGGGAGAGTCCTTCCAATACGACGGTCAGGATCTCGTTTATCCCGATATCCGGCTGGTTTACTGGGCGGGCGGCAACCCGTTTCACCACCACCAGGACCTGAACCGGCTGCGCCGCGCCTTTGCCCGCCCGGAGACGGTGATCGTGCAGGATTCGGTGTGGACGGCGAGCGCGCGCATCGCCGACATCGTGCTGCCGGCGACGATCACCCTGGAACGCGAGGACATCGGCGCGGCGGCCGGCGACCCGCTCCTGGTGGCGATGCACCGCGCGGTCGCCCCCTATGGCGAGGCGCGTGATGATTACGCGATCTTCACCGGGCTGGCCGAGCGGCTCGGTATCGCTGAAACATTCACCGAGGGCCGCTCGCCGCGGCAGTGGCTCGCAGAGCTTTACAAAGAGACCCGCCGCGCCGTGCTGGCGCAAGGTCTTGAGGCGCCCGATTTTGACCGCTTCTGGGAAGCGGGCGAGTGGCTGCTGCCGACCGTGCCGCGGGACGGCGGCCTCGTCCGCGCCTTTCGCCGCGATCCCAATGGTACGCCGCTGCCGACGCCGAGCGGCAGGATCGAGATTGCAAGCGCGGCGATCGCCGGCTTTGGCTATGCCGACTGCCCGGGCCACCCGGTGTGGCTGCCGCCCGCCGAAGGCGCCGGCTCGCCTTTGATGGCACGCTTCCCGCTGCACCTCATCGCGAACCAGCCGGCGACCCGGCTGCACAGCCAGTTGGATTTTGGCGCGGTGAGCCAGGCGGCCAAGATCCGGGGGCGCGAGCCGGTGCGCCTCCACCCGCGGGATGCCGCGGCGCGCGGCATTGCCGAGGGCGACATCGTGCGGCTTTACAACGACCGCGGCGCCTGTCTCGCCGGGGCGGTCTTGAGCGAGGCGCTGCGCCCGGGTGTCGTGCAACTGGCGACCGGGGCCTGGTACGATCCGCAAGATCCCGCCGCCGACGAGCCCCTGTGCGTGCACGGCAACCCGAATGTGCTGACGCGCGACGCCGGCACTTCGCGCCTCGCGCAGGGCTCGACCGGCCAGCTCTGTCTTGTCGAGATCGAGCGGTTTGACGGTCTGTTGCCGCCGATCCGGGCCTTTGACCCGCCCGCAGGCGAAACGAGCCGCCCCGGGCTTCCCGGAGACGATCCTGTTTGAGTGAAGCGACCATGCCTGACTGGCGATCCGGGCGCTGGCAGCGCCGATCACGACATGATCCGCATCCATGATCTCCACCCCGCAGTGCCGCGCCGGGTCATTTATACCCCGACGGCGGTGGCACGGGACGGAGCGCCGCCGGCGTCCGAGCGCGCCGTGCGGACCGGATCATTCCCCTTCGCGGGCGATGCGCCGCACGCCGCGACGGCGCGGCCCGGATCGCCTCGGCCCCTGATGCAGTCGGGAGGCGCGCTGTGATCGCCCCGATGGATCGCCGCTACCGCAAACGTCGCCGCACGACAGGAAGTCCCAGGAGCAGCGCAAGCGCCGTGCCAAGGATCGCAAACGAAGCGGGTTCCGGCACTGCCGCGACGGACGTGATGGAATCATTCAAACTCACGAGGCTGTCGGAAGCGCCGGAAGAAAAAAAATCGTCGAGCGCAACCGGATCGGACAGTGTGTGGCCGGGAGGAAAACTCACATTCGAGAAGTCAGCCGAAGAATCCGAGGTCCTGAACGACACGGGAAAGAGCGAGTTTCCAGCGCCGTCCACGGTCTCGCTCCCCTCTGGGTTCCGGACAGACGCCCTGCCGACGTTTCCGATTCCGGAACCGCCATTGGTGGCGAGGCGGCCAGTATCGCCGGGTGCAGTCGTACTTCCCTGATTTTTATTTAAACGTACAGGTTTCAATATATATATGTATTCTTGGACGTCATATTTGTATAGTTTGGGAAACAGATATACAAAAGTATGTATGTATATGTGTTTATGAAGTATGGGAGGCAACGGATCTGCCCTTGCTGGCACACTGCCAAGAACTGTCATGGAAACAGCTATAGAAATAATACTAAGGGATACAGAGCGTGCGAGAGTCCATAAAACAGAGCGCTCTAAAAAATTAACCTGTGACATACTTTTTCTCCCGAGCGAGTCAAATTTTATATGATCAAGGCGGATTTGGTGCAAGTACCTATTGTACGCGCACTCGGCATTTTCATGGTTAATGACAATTTTTGTGGTTAACGATCCTGCGGCGCACCGGCCGATACGAACCTCGCAACCGCCGGCCACGGGTCCTGCTGTCCGGACGAGGGCCGCATCGCGCCCGGCTGTCAGGCCGATCTTGTGAAGCTATTGCCCCGGTCTCGCCCGCCTGCCTATCATACCCACCGCTTTGGCGCGCGCGCGGAGTGAACCGGCCGCGCCGCCGAAAACGCACGCCCCGCCGGTCAGCGCCGCCTCTGGCGGAGCTCCGCGGCGGTCGCGCGCACGGCGTTGAGGATGCCCTGATACCCGGTGCAGCGGCACAGATTGGCGGCGAGCGCCTCGCGCAGGGTCGCGTCGTCGATGTCGGGTTCGCGTTCGAGGATACCGGCGGCGAGCATCAGAAAGCCGGGGGTGCAAAAGCCGCATTGCACGCCGTGATGGGCGCTGAAGGCGCGTTGCAGCGGATGCAGGTCCGCGCCCTCGGCCAGCCCCTCGACCGTGCGGATCGCGCGCCCCTCGGCCTGCACCGCAAACATCAGACAGGAGCGGATCGGGTCGCCATCCACCAGCACGGTGCAGGCGCCGCAGACCCCGTGCTCGCAACCCATATGCGTACCGGTGAGGCCGCAATCCTCGCGCAGGGCGTCGAGGAGGGTGCGGCGCGGCTCGACGCGCAGCGCATGGGTCCGGCCGTTGACGAAGAGGGCGAGCGCGACGGGTTCGCTCATGAGACAGCCTGCCTCAGCGCGCGGGCGACCATCGCCGCGACCAGTTCGCGCCGGTATGGCGCCTCGATCTGCGGGTCCGCGAGCGGGTCGATCGCGGCGGCGGCTGCCGCGGCGGCGGCGCGAAACACTTCTTCGCCCGGTTTCTCGCCATACAGCGCCGCCTCGGCCGCGGCGATGCGGCGCGCCGCCGCCTCGGCGCCGCCGACCCCGAGACGCGCCGCGGCGATGACGCCCTCCTCGATCTCCAGCACGGCGAGCGCCATCGCCATCGCGAAATCGCCGGCGCGGCGGCTGAATTCGGCAAAGCCGCAGCGGGCGCGGACCGGCAGAAGCGGCAGCCGGGCTTCGGCGAGCAGTTCGTCGGGGCGCAGCGCCGTCGTCATCACGCCCTGAAAGAAACCGCCAGCCAAAAGCCGGCGCGTGCCGCTGTGACTCAGCGCGATCAACTCGGCATCGAGCGTGGCCGCAACCAGGCCCCATTCGGCCGCCGGGTCGGCATGGGCGAGGCTGCCGCAGAAGGTGCCGCGCAGGCGGATCGGGTCATGCCCGATATGCCGCGCCACGCGGGCCAGCATCACTCCGAGCGGACCGGGTTCGACCGGGCGCTCAAAGGCGGCGTGCCGCACCCGCGCGCCGATGCGCAGGACGCCCTCCTCCACGGTCAGCCGGTCCAGCCCGGCGACGGTGTTGATGTCGATCAGGTGGGCCGGCCGCGCCAAGCGGAAATTCATGATCGGCACAAGGCTCTGCCCGCCGGCCAGCACGCGACCGTCCTGCGGCGCCAGTTCGGCGAGGAGCCGTACCGTCTCCTCCAGCGTTTCCGGGCGATGATAGGCGAAAGGCGCAGGTTTCACCCGCGCACTATAGCAGACGCGCCGGCGTCTTTTGGCGATAATGCCGGCCGGATTTTGCTGCGGGGAGGGTCGGCCATGCTGGAGGTCAAGTCGGTCGCAAATCTGCTGGGCACCCCGGTCACCTGCGCCTACGCAGTCAAGGCCGGCCCCTGGATCTTTCTCAACGGTCACGAGGCGTTTGATTTCACGCACGGGGTTCCCGCGGAGGTGGCCGGTCCGCCGGGCTTTCCGCTCTATGGGCGGCCGCGCGCCCGGCGCGAGGGCGATTTCATCCTGCGGCGGATGCGCAGCATCTTGCGCGAGTTCGGCTCCGATCTCGGCCACGCCCTGCGCCTCGACCAGTACTACCCGACCCCCGCCGCCGTCGATCCCTACCACCTCGCCCGGCACGCCGAATTTGGCGATTACATCCCGCCCAGCACCTCGGTGGTGATGGAGCGCTGCTTTTGCGCCGAAACCCATATCTCGACCTCGCTGATCGCGACGATGCCGGGACGCGAGATCCGCAAGATCCATCCGCCGGGTGTCGGCACCGCACCGACTTCGGGCTTTGTCCCGGCCGTCGTCTGCGACGAATTTGTCTTTGTCGCCGGACAGATGGCGCACAATGCCGGGCAGGGTCTCGATCCGCGGGCGCACGTCCCCCCGCACTCGGCCTGGGCCGGCACCGAGATCCGCAGGCAGACCAAATTTCTGATCGAGCACAAGCTGAAGCCGGCGCTGGCCGCGGCCGGCTCGTCGCTGGAACACTCCCTGAAGGCGCAGGTCTATCTCGCCAGAACCGGCGACTTCCCGGATTTCATCGAGGTCTGGAACCAGTATTATGAAAACATCCCGTGCGCGGTGACGGTGGTGCCGACCCGGTCCTTTGCCACGGTGGGCGGGATCATCGAGATCAATCTCCTGGCCTTGACCAGCGCGGCGACCCGGCGCAAAGAGGTCGTCGCCGCCGACATCGCCGACATCGCCGACATCGCCGACATCGCCGACATCCCGGGGATGGCCACCTATGGGCCGTGCGTGCGCGCCGGCGAATTTCTGCTGCCCTCGGGGCTGATGGCGGTCGGGCCGGACGGCGCGGTCGCCGGCCATGCTCTTTCACCCGGCTTTGCCGCGCTGTCCCACGCCGGCTGCGCCCAGGCGGCCGCGGTCTTTGAGTATGCCGAGGCACTCAGCCGCGCCGCCGGGACCTCGCTGACGAATGCGCTGCGCGCCCAGTATTTTGTCGCCGACGCAACGGCGTTTCCCGGTATCGCGATGGCGTGGCAGGCCCACTTTGGCGCCCGGCCGCACCCCTTTGTCTGCGTCCAGACGCCACCGGCGATGCCGGCTGCGGGGATGGCGCTGATCGCCGATTTCTGGATTTTTATCCCCTGAGACAAGGAGCGGCGCGATGACACGGCAGTTGCACCTCAACCTGTTCATCCACGGCCGCGGCCACCACGAGGCGTCGTGGCGCCATCCGGCGTCCTCGCCCCTGCCCCTGACCGACATCCGCTATTATCAGGATCTGGCGCAGCGCGCCGAAGCGGCGCTGTTTGATTCGATCTTTCTCGCCGATCAGCTGGCCTTGGGCGGCGATGTCGCCCAGGCGCCGCGCACCTGGCTGGAGCCGATCACGGTGCTGGCGGCGGTGGCGACGGCGACAAGCCGGGTCGGGCTGATTGCCACCGCTTCGACCACCTACACCGAACCTTTCAATCTGGCGCGGCAATTCGCCTCGATCGATCACATCAGCAACGGCCGCGCGGCCTGGAACATCGTCACCTCGTGGCTGGCAACGGCGGCGGAAAACTACGGCGGCGGCGGGCCGGTGAGCCATGCCGACCGCTATGTCCGCGGCGAGGAATTCATGGCGGTGGTGAAGGCGCTGTGGGACAGCTGGGCGGCCGACGCGGTGATCGACGACCGGGCCAGCGGGGTCTACGCGCGGCGCGAGCGCATCCGCGCGATCGACCATCGCGGCGAATTTTACCGCGTGGCCGGGCCGCTCAACCTGCCGCGCTGCCCGCAGGGCCGGCCGGTGCTGGTGCAGGCGGGGTCGTCCGACACCGGCCGGCGCTTTGCCGCGCGCCACGCCGACGCCGTGTTCACTGCCCATATGGCCAGGGCGACGGCGCAGGAATTCTATGCCGATCTGAAGCGGCTGGCGGCAGAGGAAGGGCGCGCGCCGGACGAGGTGCTGATCCTCCCCGGTCTCAGCCCGATGATCGCCGGGACCGAAGCCGAGGCTCAGCGCCTCGCACGCGAGGTCAATGAGTTGACCGATCCGGATGTCGGACGCAAGCGGCTGTCGGGCCGCTTTGGCGGGCATGATTTCTCGCACCTGCCGCTCGATCGGCCGCTCTCGACCGCCGATTTCCCCGATCCGGAGACGGTCGAGGCGGCGCGCAGCCGCACCGAGGTGATCCTCAACCTGGTGCGGCGCGACAAGCCGACCCTGCGGCAGTTGCTCGGCTATCTCGCCGGTGCGCGCGGGCATTTTGTCACCGCCGGGACGCCCGAACAGATCGCCGATCTGATCGCGGAGTGGTTTGCCGACGGCGCGGCCGACGGGTTCAACATCATGCCGCCGCTGCTGCCGGCGCAACTCGACGCGTTCAGCGCCGGGGTCATCCCGCTTTTGCAAAGGCGCGGGCTGTTCCGCACCGAATACCGCGGCGCGACGCTGCGCGAACATTACGGTCTGCCGTGGCCCAAGAGCGTCTTTGACGATCCCGGCTGGACCGCGGCCGAGCTGCGGCAAACGGCCGCAGGGGTGTGAGGGATGCCGCGCCTCAGGCGGCGGCGCGGATCGCGGCGCGTTTGACCTCGCTGCCGACAAACGGCTCGAACTCGGCAAAATTATGCTCAAAGCGGCCGCGCAGGTGGTGCGCGGTCTCGTCATAAGCGCCCCTGTTCGACCAGGTGCGGCGCGGATCGAGCACATCGCCCGGGATCTCGGGGCAGCTCTCCGGCACCAGAAAACCGAAATTGGGGTCCCGGCGCATCGGTGCCTCGGCGAGCTGTCCGTCGAGAGCGGCGCGCAGCAGCGCGCGGGTGTGGGCGATCGCCATGCGCTGCCCGACGCCGTAGGCGCCGCCCGACCAGCCGGTATTGACGAGCCAGCACTCTGCCCCGGTGCGGGCGACGCGCTCGCCCAGCATGCGGGCGTATTCGGACGGGTGACGGGGCATGAACGGCGCCCCAAAGCAGGTCGAGAACACGGCCCGCGGCTCCTTGCCGAGACCGACCTCGGTGCCCGCCACCTGGGCCGTGTAGCCCGACAGAAAATGGTACATCGCCTGCTCGGCGTTGAGCTTGGCGATCGGCGGCATGACCCCAAAGGCGTCGCAGGTCAGCATGACGACGTTTTTGGGGTGCGGCGCGAGACCGCTCTCGGAGGCGTTGGAAATGAAGTCGATCGGGTAGCAGGCGCGGGTATTCTCGGTCAGGCTGGCGTCATCGACATCGGGCATCCGCGTCACGGGGTCGAGCACGACGTTTTCCAGCACCGTGCCAAAGCGGGTGATTGTCGCATAGATGTCGGGTTCGGCCTGGGGCGAGAGGTTGATGACCTTGGCGTAGCAGCCGCCCTCGAAATTGAAGATGCCGTTTGGACTCCAGCCGTGCTCGTCGTCGCCGATGAGGGTGCGCGCGTGATCGGCCGACAATGTCGTCTTGCCGGTTCCGGAGAGACCAAAAAAGATGGCGCAGTCGCCCCTGGGGCCGACATTGGCCGAGCAGTGCATCGGCAGCACATCGCGGGTCGGCAAGACAAAATTGAGATAGCCGAACACCGATTTCTTGATCTCGCCGGCATAGCGCGTCCCGCCGATCAGCACCAGCCGCTCGGCGAAGTTGACCAGGACAACGGTTTCGGAATTGAGACCGTCAAGGGCCGGGATCGCCCGGAACTCGGGCGCGTGCAGTATGGTGAATGCGGGTGTAAAGCCTTCGATCCCGGCCGCCGGCGGGCGGATGAACATGTTGCGGGAGAAGAGGCTGTGCCAGGCGCTGGCGCTGATCACCCGCACCGGCAGGCGGTAGTCCGGGTCGGCGCCGGCATAAAGATCCTGCACAAAGAGCTCGCGGCCCTGAAAATAGGCCAGGAGGCGCTGGCGCAGGCTGTCAAACCGTTGCGGATCGATCGGCTGGTTGACCGGCCCCCACCACACCGCGTCGCGGGTTCCCGCGTCCTTGACGATGTACTTGTCGCGCGGCGAGCGACCGGTATGCGGACCGGTGCGCGCGACAAAGCTGCCGCCCGATCCGACTTCCCCCTCCCGCCGCCGCACCGCATGTTCAAAGAGCTGCGGCGCGGTCAGGTTCCAATGCACCGGGCCGAGGTGAAAAAGGCCCTGATCGGCGAGTCCGAGCCGGCTCCTGTGAGCGCCCGAAGAGTGATCTGCCTCGCGCAACGCTTCCTCCTCCAAAGCCGGGTCCGCAACGTCCGAGTGACCCGCGCCGTCGCAATTTTGGTGCTGTTTAGCAGAAAAACGAAGTGGACGGAATAACGCGGTGGTTTTTCCGGTACAACCGTCCGACGGGCAAGCAACGTCCGACCGCGCTACAAATTCCCGCGTGCTGCGGCGGCGAGGGTGGAAAGCGCCTTCCGCACTGCCTGCGGCGTCGGCGCCGGAGCGGGAAAGTCGAGGCGGGCGGTTTCCTGCGCGCGGCGAAGATCAACACCCGCAGGGTCGATCCCGGTGATCCGCCAGCCGCTCCCCCGGCGGCCGAG
>JBOHMF010000085.1:0-12491 GCA_050730055.1 Allostellaceae bacterium | reverse complement strand
ACTCTCTGGTGCATGACGACCTGCCGGCGATGGATGACAGCGATCTGCGCCGCGGGCGCGCTACCTGCCACAAGGAGTATGACGAGGCGACGGCGATCCTGGCCGGGGACGGGCTGTTGACCGCCGCCTTTGGTGTGCTCGCCGACCCCGACACCCACGGCGACCCGGCGGTGCGCGCCGAACTGGTCGCCGCGCTCGCCGCCGCCGCCGGACCCGCCGGCATGGTTGGCGGCCAGATGATCGACCTGTTGGCCGAGCGGCAGCAGTTGGACATCGGCGCGATCACCCGGCTGCAACGGATGAAGACCGGGGCCCTGATCGCCTTCTCCTGCGAAGCGGGCGCCGTGCTGGCCAAGGCACCGGGCGAGGTGCGGATGGCTTTGCGGGGCTATGCCCATGATCTCGGGCTGGCCTTCCAGATTGCCGATGATCTCCTCGATGTCGAAGGGTCGGCGCCCGAAACCGGCAAGCCGGTCGGGGCCGACGCCGCCGCCGGAAAGGCCACCTTTGTCTCGATCCTCGGCCCCGCGCGGGCGCGCGCGCAGGCTGAACTGCTGGTACGCCAAGCGGTTGCCCATCTTGATTTGTTTGAACAAAGGGCGGAACTTTTACGACAGGCGGCGCGATTCGTTATCACCCGCCGTACGTGAGGAGCGCTGCGTTGGAGCGAACCATTCTGTCGAACCGGACCCCGCTGCTCGATCGCATCGAGTATCCGTCCGATTTGCGTCGGTTGCCCGAAGCGGACCTGCGCCAACTCGCCGACGAGTTGCGCACCGAGCTGATCGACGCGGTCTCGATCACCGGCGGTCATTTCGGGGCCGGGCTTGGTGTTGTCGAGTTGACCGTGGCCTTGCATTACGTCTTCAACACGCCGCATGACCGGCTGATCTGGGATGTCGGTCATCAGGCCTACCCGCACAAGATCCTGACCGGGCGGCGCAGCCGCATCCGCACGATCCGCCAGGGCGGCGGGCTGTCGGGCTTTACAAAGCGCTCGGAGAGCGAATACGACCCGTTTGGCGCGGCGCACAGCTCGACCTCGATCTCGGCCGGGCTGGGCATGGCGGTGGCGCGCGATTCGCGCGGCGAGGAGCGCAACGTCATTGCCGTCATTGGCGACAGCGCGATGAGCGCCGGCATGGCCTACGAGGCGATGAACAATGCCGGGGCGATGGATTCACGCCTCATCGTGATCCTCAACGACAACGACATGTCGATCGCCCCGGCGGTCGGCGCGATGAGCGCCTACCTGTCGCGTCTTCTGTCGTCAAAATCCTTTCTGTCCTTGCGCAACATCGCCAAGGAGGTGGTCCGCCACTTCCCCAAACCGATCGCAGACTCGGCGCGACGGGCCGAAGAACTGGCGCGCGGTTTTGTCACTGGCGGGACATTGTTTGAGGAGTTGGGCTTTTACTATGTCGGCCCGATCGACGGCCACAATCTCGACCATCTGCTGCCTGTCCTGAAAAACGTGCGCGACAGCCGCGAACCCGGGCCGGTGCTGGTGCATTGCGTGACCCACAAGGGCCACGGTTACCCGCCGGCCGAGAATTCGGAAGACAAGTGGCACTCGGTCGCGAAATTCGACGTGGTCTCCGGCGCCCAGGCCAAATCGACCCCAAAGGCGCCGGCCTATACCACCGTCTTTGCCAAGTCGCTGATCCGGGAAGCCGAGAAGGACGAGCGCGTTATCGCGATCACCGCAGCAATGCCGTCGGGCACCGGGGTCAACCTCTTCGCCGAGAAATTTCCGAACCGCGCGTTTGATGTCGGCATCGCCGAGCAGCACGCGGTGACCTTCGCCGCGGGCCTCGCGTCCGAGGGGATGAAGCCCTTTGCTGCGATCTATTCGACCTTTTTGCAACGCGCCTACGATCAGGTCGTGCACGATGTCGCGATCCAGAAGCTGCCGGTGCGTTTTGCCATCGACCGTGCCGGCCTCGTGGGCCAGGACGGCCAGACCCATGCCGGCTCGTTCGACATCGCCTATCTCGGCTGTCTGCCGCATTTTGTCATCATGGCGGCAGCCGATGAGGCCGATCTCGTCCACATGGTGGCGACCTGTGCGGCTTATAATGAGGGGCCGTCGGCAGTGCGGTTCCCGCGCGGCGAAGGCGTCGGCGTGCCGCTGCCGGCGGAAGGCGTGCCGCTCGCCATCGGTCGCGGCCGCATTATTCGCGAGGGCACCACCATCGCGCTGTTGAACTTTGGCGGCCGTCTCGCCGAATGCCTGAAGGCGGCGCAGGAGTTGGCCGCCTACGGCCTGTCAACAACGGTGGCCGACGCGCGTTTTGCCAAGCCGCTTGACACCAGCCTGATCAGCCGGCTGGCGCGCGAACACGAGGTCCTGGTCACGATCGAGGAGGGTGCGATCGGCGGCTTTGGCTGCCATGTGCTGCACCACCTGGCGCTCTCGGGGACGCTCGATCACGGTCTCAAGATCCGCACGATGCAGCTTCCCGACCTCTTTCTCGACCACGACAGCCCGTACAACCAGTACGAAGCAGCCGGTCTCAACGCCCGCCACATCGTGGCGACGGCGCTGTCGGCGCTCGGCCGCGAGATCGCCGAGCAGCCCGCGCGGGCTTGAGCAGGGGGCGGGCACCGGAAAAACGGCGGGCCGACCAGCTTCTCGTCGAGCGCGGCCTGGCGGAAAGCCGGGCCCGCGCGCAGGCACTGATCCTGGCCGGCATAGTCTCCGCGCAGGGGCGGCGGATCGACAAACCGGGTGAGGCGCTTCCCGTCGCGGCGCCGCTCACCCTCACCGGTCCCGCTCATCCCTGGGTCTCGCGCGGCGGCGTCAAGCTCGCCCATGCGCTCGATCATTTCGCGGTGCCGGTGGCGGGCGCGACAGCCCTCGACATCGGTGCCTCGACCGGCGGATTTACCGATGTGCTGCTGGCGCGCGGCGCCAAGCGTGTCTATGCCGTCGATGTCGGACACGGCCAACTGGCTTGGAAGTTGCGCCAGGACCCGCGCGTCGTCGTGCGCGAGCGGACCAACGCCCGCATTCTGTCACGCGCCGAGATCCCGGAACCGATCGAGATCATCACCGTCGATGCGAGCTTTATCGGGCTGGCGACCGTGTTGCCGGCGCCGCTCGCCCTCGCTGCTCCCGAGGCCCGGCTCGTCGCGCTGATCAAGCCGCAATTCGAGGCCGGGCGCGCTGCGGTCGGCAAGGGCGGGGTCGTGCGCGACCCGGCCGTCCACCGCGCGGTCTGCGAGCGCGTGGCCGCCTGGGTTGCCGAACAGCCTGGCTGGATAATACAAGGGGTTGTCGCCAGCCCGCTTGAGGGTCCCGCGGGCAATCGCGAATTTCTGCTTTACGCCGTGCGCGGGGTCGGTCGAGGTCAGTGCAGCGACCAATGATAGCCGAGGGTCGCGCCCCGCCCCAGATTGGGAACTCCGACGGTCGGGCCGTTGTAACCCTCCGCCGGCTGGGAGGAAGCCCCTCGCGGTTGGGGCGGCGGGGCGACCGGTTCGCGCGCGATGATCCGCTGCGAGATCGCAGGCACTGCGGTCAGATCGACCAGGGAGGACGAGGCGAGACAATGCCGCGACGCTTTTGGCCGGCACGGTCTGGCGGCAGCGCTTGCGGCCGGCAGGATCATCAGAAGTGCGACGGCGGTTAAAACCCAAATCTTCACTTGAGCCACCTGCAAGGGCCGTGCGGCAAGGCGCGGCCCTTAACCGTCGCTACTAAGAGAGCAACAGAATGCGGCTTGTCAACATTTACGATAAGAATTTCTTAACCTGCCCGCTCCGGTGAGCAGAAGCCCGGTTTCTACCGCACGCGCGGCCAGATCTTGGCCGCGACGGCCGCATCGGCGGGAGTGGCGATGGCGGCAAGGCAGCGTTTGAGATCAGGGCTTGGCCAAGCCTGCCCTGACGCCTCCTCATAGGCGCAGGCCGCTTGCAGGACGGCGAGGTCGCCAAAGAGCGGCCCGGTGATCATCAGCCCGACCGGCAGTCCGTCGGCAAAGCCGCAGGGAATCGAGGCGGAGGGGTTCTTTGTCAGATTGAAGGCGTAGGTGTAGGTCAACCATTCGAAAAAATTGTCGGGGCCGGGCGCGCCGTCATGCGGCTCGGCATAGGCCGCCGGGATTGGCATGGTCGGCGAGAGCAGGAGGTCCCAGCGCTCAAAGAACCCGCGCAACGCCTGACCCAGCGCGGCGCGCTGGGCCTGCGCATCAAAATACTGCTCCTGCGTCACCGCGCGGCCGGCGTGCGCCGCCCGGACGAGGCCCGGGTCCATCAGCGCCGCTGCTTCCGGCTTCTGCGCGCGCAACAGGGCCCAGAACGCGGTCAAGGCCAGGGTCTCAAACACCGGGCGGGGCGAGGCGGCAAAGGGATCGGCAGGTTCGACGATCGCCCCGAGTTGCGCGAATACCTGCGCCGCGCGCTCGACCGCCTGCCGCACAGCCGGCGCCGGCTCGTGATAGCCGAGCGTTGGCGACAGGGCAATCCGCTTGCCCCTGACCCCGGCGCGCAGCCCTTCGCTCAGACGCACGCCGTCATCCGGCAGGCTGTGCCAGTCGCGCGCATCCGGCCCCTTGATCACATCGAGCATCAGCGCGGCGTCGGCGACATGGCGCGCGAGCGGCCCGCCTTGCGAGAAATCGCCAAACGCCGAGCCGGGATACGTCGCCACCCGGCCAAAACTCGGCTTGTGGCCAAAGATCCCGCAGAACGAGGCCGGAATGCGGATCGAGCCGCCGGCATCGGTGCCGATCGCGAGTGGGCACAACCCCGCCAGCACCGCGACAGCGCTGCCGCCGCTGCTGCCGCCGGAGCTGCGCTCCAGGTTCCACGGGTTGCGGGTGATGCCGGAGAGGGGCGAGTCAGTGACCGCCTTCCAGCCGAATTCGGGGGTTGTCGTCTTGCCAAAGAAGACCGCACCGTGCGCTCTGAGGCGCGCCGGCATCGGCGAATCCTCAATCGCCGCCGCGCCGGGAGCAAGCGTGCGCGAGCCGACGAGACGCGGCCAGCCGATCGCCTCGATCGTGTCCTTTATCGCCACCGGCACACCGTCGAGAAGACCCAGCGGTTCGCCCTTGGCCCAGCGCGCCTCGGAAGCGCGGGCCATCCTGAGCGCCGTCTCGGGATCGTAGAGAACAAAGGCGTTGACCGCGGCCTCACAGGCTTCGAGGCGACGCAACGTCCCCTCGACAACCTCGACCGGCGACAGCTTGCGGGCGCGGTAGAGCGCCGCAAGCTCGCCGGCCGAGAGAAAGGCGCTGTCGTCGGCCATGATGCCCTCTCAGGTGACGGTGACGATGTTGGCGAGCGGGGCGCCGCGCACAAAGCGGGTGAGATTGTCGACCACTTCGGCCCAGCGGCGCGCCATCATGCCGTCAGTCCAGCCCGAGCAATGCGGCGTCATGATGACATTTGGCAGTTCATGAAACGGCAGGCGCGAGGGGCGCCGCGCCGGCTCGGCCGCGTCGGGATATTGCCACCATACGTCGAGTGCCGCGCCGGCGATCCTGCGTGCGCGCAGAGCCTCATAGACCGCCGCCTCGTCGAGGATCGCGCCGCGCGCGATATTGATGAGAAAGGCCGAGGGCTTCATCAGATTGAGGCGGCGCGCGTCGAGGAGCCCCTCGGTCCCGGGTCCGAGCGCAGTCGCCAGCACGACAAAATCGCACTCGGGCAGCATGGCGTCGAGTTCGCCGAGCGGAAAGACCCGCTCGACCCCCTCGCCGGCCGGGCGCGGGCTGCGATTGGCGGCGAGGACCCGAACGCCAAAGGCGGCAGCGCGCTGCGCCACCTCGCGGCCGACCCGGCCGAGACCGACGATGCCGAGTGTCTTGCCCAGGATTTCGCCGTGCGGGGCGCCGCTTTGGACCCAGCTCGGCCGCCACGATGAATGGGCGCGAAACTCCCCTTCGATCTCCAGAAAACGGTGGCTCCAGACCAGCATCGTCATCAGCACATATTCGGCGATCGCGCTCTCATGGCCGGAGACGTTGCAGACCGCGACCCCGCGCGGCAGGGCCGCGAGATCGATCAGTTCGGTGCCGGTTGCAACCGACTGCACAAACCGGACGCGCGGCGCCGGCGGATAATCGGCGCGCCAGTGGTTGCTGACGAGGATGTCGGCCGCGGCGGTGGTTTCGGGTCGGCGCGCGAGATCCTTCGGATCGGGGAGGATGTCGCACTGCAATTCCGGCGGCAGCCGGTCCCTGATGCCTTCCGCCGTATCGGCGGCGACATTGCCGAGAAACAGCGCTTTCATTGATTTGTTCATCATTGCCTCTCCCCGGCTCTATTCCCGGCGGCATCCGCCGGATGCGGATGCGAGAATCCTCGACCAGAACGATCGCGCCGGCAGCGAGCACGTGCACGGCATCATGCCCTTCGGCCCGCAACCATGCCGCCACTGCCGGCGGCAAGTTCATATCGACAAGAAAGCGCATCCCGAGCGTTCAGGCTGGGATGACTTCCTCGCGCGCCAGCCAGGCGGCATAAGCAAGGGCTTGGCGAACATCCTCCTCTTCCAGATAAGGGTAGTCACGCAGGATCTCGTCGCGCGGAACGCCCTCAGCCACCAGCGAGACGATCAATCCCACAGTCACCCTCATGCCGCGGATACAGGCGCGTCCGCCCATCTTGCCCGGCTCGAAGGTGATGCGGTCGAACGCAGTCCCGGCATCGCTCGCTCTGCCTGCTTCTGCCTGGTCCGGCATCTCGTCTCGCATTCCTCTGATCGGTTGGTCACGTGTCGAGCGGGTTTTCTTCGTCTGACGGATGAGCTTGTTTGTCAACCCCGCCAGCCGGCCTTGCGCAGCCCGTCGAGCAGGTGGGCATGGTCTTCCGGCCGAAACCATGCGGGGCGCTTTCGGACGTATAGGTCGAACGAGGCTGGAGCGGCTGCGATGGCCCTCTGGAGGGCCTCCTTCGCTTCCTCCGTTCGGCCGAGCTGGCCAAGAGCGGCGGCGACCCAGCGATAGGAAAGCGGGAAATCGGGCGATGATCGGATCACATGTTGCGCCGCTTCGATGGCATCGGCGTAGGCGCACGAGAAATAGCAGCCAATCGCGACATGATGCAGGCGGCCCGCCAGGTTCGGACCGTGCGGCTCGAACCTGATACTCGTCTGGAGATCTCCGAGACCCTCCTCCGCCCGTCCCGAGTGGATCAGAACCAGACCCCTTCGCCAGTAGGCCGAGGCCAAGTTCGGGCTCAGGGCGACGGTGCGCTCGGCCTCCGCCAATGCGCCGCGATGGTCGCCGCGCAGAAGCAAGGCGCGGCTCAGGCATGAACGAGCGGCCGCGTTGCTGCCGTCGAGCATGACCGCAAGGCGCGCCGACGGCTCCGCCGAGTTCAGGATATCCGCCAGATCGCGGGTCTGGAACATGGTGACCGCATAAATTTGCGCCAAGGCGAGGCCGCAGTAGCCATCGGCAAAATTCGGGTCGAGATCGATCGCTTGCTGAAAAAATCGCTCAGCGAGGCGGTTTTCTTCCGCACTGAACTTATCGAGGTGCCATAATCCGCGCTGATAGGCAGTCCAGGCGTCGAGATTTTGGGGCGGCTTACGCATCGCGCGCTGCCGCTCGGCTTCGTCGATCGCAGGGGCAACGGCGATGGTCACCGCTCCTGTAATCTCATCCTGCATTGCGAAGATGTCGGCGAGGTCTCGGTCGTAGCGTTCGGCCCAGACGTGCTTGCCGGTTTCGGCCTCGATCAATTGCGCGGTGACGCGGATGCGGTTGCCGGACTTGCGCAAACTTTCCTCCAGCACGTACCGCACGCCGAACTCGCGCCCGACCTGCTCCACATCGATGGCACGGCCCTTGTAGGTGAATGAGGAGTTGCGCGCGATCACGAACAGCGACGGAAAGCGCGCGAGCGCGGTGATGATGTCCTCAGCGATGCCATCTGCGAGAAATTCCTGCCCTGGGTCGCTCGACATGTTTTTGAACGGCAATACTGCAATCGAGGGCTTGTCGGGAAGCGAGAGGCCCAGGCCGGGAACGCCCGCATCCACCACCAGGGCAAGAGCTTCCAGACCGATCAGGCGATAACCGCGGCCGGAGACGGTTACGATGCAGCTCTGGCCGCTCTTGTCCTCATCGAGCGCCCGTCGCAGCGCCGAAATGTGAACGTGAATATTGTTCTCGCCGACGACGACCCCGGACCAAACCCGAGCCATCAGCTCGTCTTTGGTAACGACTGCGCCCCTTGCCGAAGCCAATACACAGAGAATGTCGAGGGCCCGGCTGCCGAGCCGCACTGGGCTTTCGCCCCGCGACAGCTCGTGGCGGTCGAGGTCCAATCGGAACCGTCCGAGGTGGAGCGCGCCCCCGGTCATCGGATCTCCCGCTTCAGAACAATTAAGTTTCTAAACCAAAGAGCTTAAGCGGCTCGCCCCCTATCGTCCAGGCTCGTAGCCGGCGGGCATCTCATTCGGCAACGCTGGCGCCGGAATAAGCGAGACGGTGGAACACCAACGCGGGAGGAAGCCATGATGGACGACGCCATACCTCAGCCAACAGCAGCCGCCACGCTTTCCACTCCACCCCCCGTCGGTCCCGCGACCCGCCTGGCCGCGCTGCTCACCGCCGGCCCGGGAGCGCGTCCCCTGAGCAAATGGAGCCTGGCCGCGATCGGCCTCCTGCTGCTCGGCTCCTATGCTACGCTGCTGGCGGCGACCGGACTCGCCGCATCCATCGCTCCGATGGCGGCGATCGCCTTCGCGGCGGGCATATCCAGCATCGCCGGTTTCGCGTTCTCCGCCGTCAGCCAGGCGCTGCTGGCGCCGCTGATGCATCACCCGGTGCTGATCGTGCAGATATTGATGGTCTGCAGCATCACCACGCAGAGTTTCGCGATCGTCTGGTTGTGGCGCTACATGGACTGGAAGGGTCTGCCGGTCTACCTCGCGGGCGGCGTGCTGGGTCTGCCGATCGGGATCTACCTTCTTCTGCACCTTGACCTGGGCGGTTTTCACACCGCCATCGGCGCGCTGCTGATCGTTTATGGGACCTATGTCCTGGTAAAGCGGCCGATCACCCTGAAGCGGGTCACCTGGCCAGCAAACGTTGCTGTCGGCTTCCTCGGTGGGATCACCTGCGGCCTCGCCGCGTTCCCGGGTGCCGCGATTACCATCTGGTGCAGCATGAGGGGGTGGGACAAGACGCGTCAGCGCGGCGTGTATCAGCCCTTCATCCTGAGCATGCAGCTCATAGCGCTGACCGCGATCACGCTGCTGCATGGCGCCACCGGCGGAGCGGCTGCGGGATCGTCCATTTTCCCATACTACGCGCTCCTTTTCATTCCAGGAACCTTGCTGGGAACCTGGTTCGGGCTGCGCATCTTTCACAAGATCACCGACCGCGCCTTCGGCCGCTTCCTCGCCGGGCTGCTTGTGCTCTCCGGCGTTGTCATGATCGTCTGATCCAACCGCGTCACAACCGCCCAAGCGATACAGGGCGGCGCCGCGTGCGCCGCCCGCACGATCGCGGGGCGAGGGCCAAATTGCGCGCCGGGACCGCGGCACCGGCTCCTGGTCTCACGAAAAGTTTGGCGATTTGACGGGCGGCAGGGGGATTTCGCTTCCGGGTTGCCCGGCCGGCCGCAGGACCCCCTCGCGGACCATCTGATCGCGCAGCTTTTCGAGCGTCGAGAGGGCCTGGACGAGACCCTGCACCGGCATCGCGATGGCCAGGTCGGGAACCACGCGCATCTCGCGCCCGCCCCCCCGCTCGCCCGGCTCGATGCGTTGGAAATAAAGCCGCGCCACCCCGTTGACGATGACGACCTCGCGCAGGCCGTCGCAGAAATAGGTCGCCATTTGCTCCTCCCGGTGCGGCGCCGCGGCGTCACTCGGCCGGCAGGACCAAGGCACGCCGGCGGCTCGTCTGCCGCTCGCCGATCATCGCCGTCGCCACCGTCAGCAGCATGAAGACGGCTGTGGCGCCAAACACCCAGCGCGGCATCCCGTGGTCCATGATCCAGCCGAACAGCATCGGCCCGATCGCGCCGCCGATACTCATCCCTACCGTGACAATCCCAAAAGCGCGCCCGACCGCATCGGAGGGCGTCACGGCGCGCACCAGCATATCACGCGACGGCATGATCACCCCGGACAGAAAGCCCACAAGCCCCATCGCCGCGATCAGCAGGGCGGGGCCGAGATCAAAGAGGCCGATCGCCACCGCCAGCGCCGCGTTGACAGCAAAGCTCACGGCCGCAACCTCGGCGTGGCGCTCCGTCATGTCGGCAACAAATCCGCCTGCCAGAACCCCAAAAGCCCCCAGCATCAGATAGGCGGTCAAGGCCCAGTTGGCGATCGCAAACGGATCGCCATAGGCGTTCATCAGCGCGACCACCGAGAAGTTTGAGAGACCGTTGCCCGACAGGCTGAGAAGCATGAAGAACACCGAGAGAGCAAGGATCGCCGGGGTCCATACCGAAGCGCCGCTCCTGGCGCCATCGCGGCGGAGGGGCGCGGGCGGGCGCCGCGGCGCATGATTGAGCCGGCGCGCGCAGAGGAGCGGCAAGGCCACGACCGGGCCGATCAGACCGGCGGCGAAGAGGGCCATCCACGGCCCGATGGCGGGGGCGAGGAGCAGCATCGCCGGCGGCGCTACCGCGGTGCCGAGAAAGCCGGCAAAAGTGTGGATCGAAAAGGCGCGGCCGATGCGCGCGGGCACCACCCGCGCCGCCAGGATCGCGTAATCGGCGGGATGGTAGACGGCATTGGCGACGCCGTTCAGCGCGACCGCGACGAGGAGCCAGCGATAGCTGCGAACAAGACCGATCGAGGCGAGCGCGGCGCCGCCGAGAACCAGCCCGGCGATCAGCAGGCGGCGCGAGCCGAAGCGGTCGGCGAGCCAGGCCACCGGCAATTGCGCGAGGATTGTCGCCACCGCATAGACGGTCAAGGCGAGGCCCAGTTCGACAAAGCCGATGTTGAGCCGCGCCTTCAGAAACGGGAACAGCGGCGGCAGAACCATCTGCTGAAAATGGCCGACCATGTGAGCCGCCGAGACCAGGGCAACAACCTGGAACTCGCCCCTCTTCGCGAGCCGGGCGGCGGTCTCAGCCGTCATTCCGGCAACCTCCTAGGAAGTCTCTCTTCTCCAAGAAATAAACCGGCGGCCGGGCGGCGGCAACCGCGACGCGCCTTCGGCCACGAGCGCGGCGCGCAAGCGCTCGTATTCGGCTCGCACCGGGTCCGCGCCATAAACCCGTTCGAGCCGGCGCACGGTGAAATGGCCGCGCGCCAGCTCCTGAAAATGCTCGGCAAAAGCGAGATTGACCGCCGCCCCGCCGATGGCGCCGAGCACCACCGCGGCCTGGGCCATCAGCTTTTGCGAGACGACGAGGCCAAAGCGCCCGGCCACCCGTGCCAGAAACCGCGCCAGATAGGGTGCTCCCTCGCGCAATACGCCACGATCGACGACGGAATCGGCCATGCCGGCAAGGGCGCGGACGAGCATCGCCCGGATCGCGAAATAACCGCTCTCGCCGAGCTGGCCTTCCCCCGGGAGTCCAGGCGAGGGCGCGCCGAGGGCGAAGACTTCGAGACAGGCCAGCGCCGTCCCCGGATCGGCCAGATCCTCGCCCTCTTCGCGCGCGATGGCGGCGATGGCGCGCAGCATGATCGTGGTCGAGACCGGCAGTTCGACCGCCAGCGCCGCCATGCCAAAGGCGCCGCCCGCCGCACCCGCGGCGCAGGCCAGCGCCGTATGCGTCCGCCGCCCGCGCGCCAGGTGCGCGAGGCGAGGGTTCTCGATGGTGACGAGGGCGGCATCGAGCGCGCGGTCGAGCGCCAGACCCGCGGCGCGGGCGATGACCGCCGCTGCGCCTTTCGGCAGGGCCCGCTCAAAATAGGCGATCGGCTTGCCGGTCAGCGCAACGAGACGACCGGCAAGACCGGGTCGCTCCAGCCGCTCGACCGCGGCGCGCAAAGCTTCGCGATCGGCGTCGGTAAAATCGGCGGCAAATTCCATACCCGTCACCTGTCAGGTTGGCCGGCGGTCCGCCGCCGGTCGGACAAGCCCCGCACCGGACCGGCGCCGCCAGGATCCAGGCGTATCGCACCTTCGCAGTGCCACGCCCGGCGCTGTCCGGTATACTCGATCATACGCGCACCAATCGCGCCCGCATTGCGGCGATTGGGCCCGCCGGGTCGACCTGCAAGAACAGAGGAAAGCGATGAAATCCGCTTATGGACGGCAGACCCCGCCACCCGATCCCGAGCTGACCTGCGTCGAGACGGGCAGTCCGATGGGCGAACTGTTGCGACGCTACTGGCAGCCGGTCTGCCCCTCGGACGAATTGCGCGATCTGCCAAAGAAGATAAAGCTCCTGTGCGAGGAGATCATCGTCTTTCGCGACGGCGCGGGGCGGGTCGGCGCACTCCAACCGCATTGCGCGCATCGCGGCACCTCGCTCGAATGGGGCCACGTCGAAGAGCGGGGGCTGCGCTGCTGCTATCACGGCTGGCTCTACGGCACCGACGGCCGCTGCCTCGA
>JBOHMF010000084.1:0-12615 GCA_050730055.1 Allostellaceae bacterium | reverse complement strand
TTCGCGGGCGAGGCGGATCGCCTCGGCAAACAGGTCGCGCCACGGCAGGCGGCCAAACCGCTCGTGCATCGCGTCCAATCCGGCGAGCATCCCGGGCACCGACACCGACAAGGGGCCGGTGCGCGGGATGCCGCCGCGATAGCGCTCCGGCGTCGCCGCGTTGGGGGCAGGCCCGGTGCCATTGAACACGACCGCGCGCCGACTCCTCTGATCGTAGACATGATAGAACCCGTCGCCGCCCAGCCCCGACATCATCGGCTCGACGACGGCGAGCGCGGCGGCCGTGGCCACCGCCGCATCGACGGCGTTGCCCCCGGACCGCAGCGCCAGGAGACCGGCCTGGGCGGCCTGCGGATGATTGGCCGCGACCGCACCGCGCTTCCCGATGATCGGCGGCCGATAGCACCGCATTTCGACACTCATCTGCGTGTCTCCCGCAACCCCGGATCGCCCAACCCCGCGCGAGCAACGCTCGCGCAAGGACCCCAAAATGGCATAATAGCGGGAACGATGCCGGAGACCAGAGATGGGCAGGAAATTATCGACCAGTGAGATCGCCCGCTATGAGCGCGCCGGGTTCCTTTTCCCGGTCGATGCCTTTACGTCGCAGGAGGCGCGGCATTATCTCGAGTGTCTCGAAGGCTTTGAGAAAGGGGCCGGGCAGAAATTCGGCAAGGGCCATAATTTCAAGCCGCATCTCCTGTTCCGCTGGGTTGATGAAATCGTCCACCACCCCGCCGTGCTCGACGCGGTCGAGGACCTGATTGGCCCCGATATCCTCCTCTTTCATCTCTCGGTCTGGCCCAAGAATGCGGGAGAGGCGGCCTTTGTCAGCTGGCATCAGGATGCAACCTATTTTGGTCTCGAACCGCCGGTGCAGGTGACCGCCTGGGTGGCGCTCAGCGACGCCTCGGTCGAAGCGGGCTGCATGGAGGTGATCCCCGGCAGCCACAAGGGGGGCCAACGCCATCACCATCAGAGCGGCTCGGAACACAATCTGTTGTCGCGCGGTCAGACGGTCAGCGTCGTTCTCGATCCGGCCGCCACTGTGTTCATGCCGGTCAGCGCCGGCCGGATGTCGCTGCATCACACCCATCTCGTCCATCGCTCCGGCCCCAACCGCTCGGCGCACCGGCGCGTCGGTCTCGGCATCAGCTACATCCCGACCTCCGTGCGCTGCCTGTCCCGGACCCGGTTGACGGCGATGCTGGTGCGCGGCGCCGATCATTACGGTCATTTTGACCCCGAACCCCGCCCGCAGATCGATTACGGCCTGGCCGAAAGGGTCTTTCATACCGAGGCAGTCGCCCGCTTTCGCGAGGCAAACCGCGAGCAGGCGTTTCTCTACGACGCCGCCTAAAGCAATGGATGCGTCGTTCCGGGTCCTTTGCACGCTGTTTCTGGCGCTGCTGCTGGCCGGCTGCGCCGCATCCGGCGCGACCTCCGACAAGGACCCGCACCACGGCTTCTACGGCGGGATTTCGACCGGCGCCGCCCTTCCGTGAGCGGTCGCTTCGCCTTTAGCGGCGGATCGTGGTAGCCTTTCCTCCAAGCCCGCCGCACTGCCGGCCAGCCGAGAGGAGATCGAAATGCCCAAGCTCCGCCATATTGCGATCGCCGCCGAGGACCCCGAGGCGATGGCCGAGTTCTACAAGAAGGCGTTTGATTTCGCCGAGGTGGGCCGCCCCAACAGCAGTCTCGCCGATGGCGTTTTTCTGTCCGACGGCACCCTCAATCTCGCCCTCCTCAACTTCAAGACCGACCAGCTCGGCAAGGGCCTCGATTATCGGGGGATTCATCATTTCGGCATCCTGGTCGAGGATGTCGCCGCCTTCTCAAAGACGCTGGAGGAGCTTGGCGCCACCTATTACATCGACCGCAACCAGCACGAGCCGAACGCCGGCTATTTCGAGAAGAAATTCTACGGCCCCGAGCACGTGCTCTTTGATATCGCCGAGCATCCCTGGGCCGGCTGCGCTCCGCTCGACAAGACCGGCAAGCCGGCGCAGACAAAGCTGCGTCATCTCGCCATCGCAGTCGAAGACCCCGACGCGATGGCCGCCTTCTTCAAGAATGTCTTTGGCTTTGCCGAAGCCCGCCGCACCGAGGGGCCGCTCGCCACCGGCACGCACCTCAGCGACGGCACGATCGATCTGGCGATCCTCAAGTTCAAGACCGATCAGATCGGCAAGGGTCTCGATTACACCGGACTGCACCATTTTGGCATCCTTGTCGAGGATCTCGAAGCGCGGGCGAAACGGGTCGAGATGCTCGGCGGCCGGCATTACATGGACCAGAGCGACGGCCGGGTCGGCGGCTTTGAGACCAAGATGTACGGTCCCGAAGGCATCCTGTTCGACATCGCCGAGCATCCCTGGACCGGCGGGGCGGCGCTCTCGGCCGAAGCGGCTGCGGTCGCCGCATAGCGGCGCGGAGGGTGCGATCGGGGTGGTGCCGGGAGGGGATCTGTGCTAGAACAAACTGTGAACTGAACCCCTCCAAGAGGTTTCCATGAGCGATCTCCGGCCAGGCAGCGAAGCCGATACCCTGCTGGCGGCGTTGCGGCAATCGGCCGATCCGGCGGTCGTCGATGCGATCGAGCGGCTGGTCCGGGAGGCCGAGGACGGCGAATTGTGCCGCATCAACGTGCCGGCCTTCGCCGCCCGCAACGAGCTTGCCGAAGAGCCCGCGATTGCCGGCTTTCTGCACGCCGCCCGGCTGGGCCTGTTCGAACTAGCGTGGAATGTGCTGTGCCCGGGCTGCGGCGGGGTGCTGGAAGCGAGCGCCACGCTCAAAAGCGTTGATCGCGAGGAATACCACTGCTCGTGGTGTGCGGCGGGCTATGCCCCGACGCTCGACGAGATTGTCGAGGTCACCTTCACTGTCAACCGGCGGGTGCGCCGGATCGCCGCCCACGACCCGGACACGCTGCCGCTTGCCGAATATCTGCGCCAGATCTTCTGGAGTTCGGCGATCGATCTGCCGCAAGACCTCGACCGGGTCATCGATGACATCGCCCTCGAAACGGTCGAGTTGCCGCCCGGCGGCAAGGCGCTCCTGTCGCTCAACCTGCCGGCAGAGTTTGTCATCATTCTCGATCCGGTGACGCACAAGGCGCAGTTTCTCGATGTCAAGGGCGAGCCGACGCGCGATCGGCGCAACCTGTCCCTGATCCTTGACCGGATGCGCACACCGACCGAAACCCTGGAATTGCCGCCCGGGCCCCTGCGCCTGACCATCGAAAACCGCACCGACAGGCGGGTCCTGCCGGGATTGTGGATCGCCGGTGCGGCGCTGCACCAGCTTCTCGGCCGCCGCCGGCCGTTTCTGAGCGCCCAGCGGCTCCTGACCAACCAGGTGTTTCGCGACATCTATGGCACCGACACGATCGCCGCCGGCCAGCGCCTGAAAATCACCAGCCTGACCTTTCTCTTTACCGATCTCAAAGGCTCGACCGAGTTGTACCAGCGGGTCGGCGATCTCGCCGCTTTTGATCTCGTTCGGGCGCACTTCGTCCTGTTGCACGAGATCGTTGCCGGCGAGTCCGGGGCCATTGTCAAGACCATCGGCGATGCGGTCATGGCCACCTTTCCCACCCCCGACCGCGCGCTCGCCGCGGCCTTGCGCATGCGCCAGGCGATGCGCGGCCTCAATGATGAGCGCGGACGCGACGATCTCCTGCTCAAGATCGGCATCCATGAGGGGCCGTGTCTCGCGGTCGTGCTCAATGATCGGCAGGATTATTTTGGCCAGACCGTCAACATCGCGGCGCGGGTGCAGGGCTTGGCCGACTCGCAGGGCATCCTCACGACCGGCGCGGTCGTGGCCCATCCGCAATCGGCCCGGCTTCTGCAATCGGCCGGTCTTGATCCGCTGGCGCAGCGCCGCCAGTTGCGCGGCATCGCCGACGAACTGGCGGTCTACGAGATCCCCTGATCCCGGCCGGCTACCACGCCAGTTCGCGCCCGCGGTAATCGACAAACCCGTGGCGCAGGGTGCCCACAAGCCGGCGTGATGCCGGCATTGACAAAAAGCAGGTCAAAAACCCGCGCGTCGAGGCGCCGCCGCAGCCCGGCCACCGCATCGTCGTCATTGATATCGATGCGCTCGATCTGCAGGACGCCCGCGAGCGATTCGAGGCGGCGCACTCCGCTCTCCTCGCGCGCCGTCGCGACGACATCAAACCCGCGGTTTTTCAATTCCGCCGCCAAGCCCAAGCCAAGACCGCGGGAAGCTCCGACGACAAGCGCATTTTGTATGTCAGTCATTCATATCCTCTATTAGAGCGGTTGACAGGACGATGGGCGGGGCGCATCCATCCTGCGCCATCCCGGTGCGTGGGTTCGTCATGGCGGAATTCCGGTTCCTGCACGCCGCCGACATTCACCTCGACAGTCCGATGCTCGGGCTGGAAGCCGACCCGGACGCCCCGGCGCAGGTGCTGCGCGAAGCGACGCGCACGGCGCTTTGCAATCTGGTGTCCCTGGCGATCGCGGAGAAGGTCGCCTTTGTCCTGATTGCCGGCGATCTTTATGACGGCGACTGGCAGGATTACCGCACCGGGCGATTCTTTATCGCGCAGGCGGCGCGGCTCAAGGATTGCGGCATCCCGCTGGTAGTCGCGGCCGGAAATCACGATGCCGCCTCGATCATCACCCGCCATCTGCGGCTGCCCGACGGCCGCACCCTCCTGCCGCACGAACAATGCGGGCGGGTCGAACTCGACGAGGTAGGCGTCGTCATCCACGGGCAGAGCTTTGCAACGCGCGCCGTGACGCAGGATCTGAGCCGCAACTATCCCGCGCCGGCGCCCGGCCTGTTCAATATCGGCCTCTTGCACACCGCGCTCAACGGCAGACCGCCTCACGACCCCTACGCGCCGACCACCCCCGAGACGCTCGCTGCCAAGGGATACGATTATTGGGCGCTCGGCCATGTCCATGCCCGCGAGATCGTGCATCGCGATCCCTGGATCGTTTTCCCGGGCAATCTGCAAGGGCGGCGCATCCGGGAGAGCGGGCCAAAGGGCGCCACTCTCGTCACCGTGCAAGATGGGAGGGTCATGGAGGTCGAGCACCGGCCGCTCGATGTGCTGCGCTGGTGCCCGATCGCGGTCTCGCTGGGCGGTGAAACCGGCTTTGACGGCGCCATGATGCGCGTCGGCGCGGCGCTGTCGGCGGCGCTGCGGGCGGCGGAGGGTCGGCCCGTTGCGGCGCGCGTGCGGCTGTTTGGCGCAACGCCCCTCCACGGGCAGCTCCTCGCCGATGTCGAGCGCGTGCGGCAAGGGATCATCGCCGAAGGGGTTCAGCATGGGACCGATGCCGTCTGGATCGAATCGGTTGCCATCGACACCGCATCGGCGGCCGCTCAGGCCGATCTCTGCGAGCGGCCCGATGTCATCGGCCGGCTGAGCGCGGTCCTGGACGAGCTGATCGGCGAGGCGGAGGCGGACCCCGCGTCGGCGCAAGGGACAGGTCTGCTCGGTGATTATCCGGAGCGGTTGCGGCAGCGGATGTCCGGGGTCGAACTCGCCGTGGAGCACCCGTTGCGCGACGGCGGCGCGGAGCTTCTGAAACGGGCGCGCGATCTGGTCCTTGCCCGCCTCGCGGGAGAGGCTTGAGCGCCATGCGACTGACCGCCTTCTCCCTGGAACATTATGGAAATTTCGAAGGCGTCCGCCTTTCCCTCGATCCCCGGCAGGGCCACCTCAATCTGGTCCTCGCCCCAACGGCGCCGGCAAGACCGTATTGCGCCAGGCTTTTCGTGATTTCCTGTTTGGCATCCCCGGGCAGACAAGGATGGCGTTCCGCTATGGCTATGCCGGGATGCGCCTGTTTGCCGAGGGGATCGGCACAAACCGCGCCGCCTTTGCCATCGGCCGGCGCAAAGGCATCGGCAATACGCTGATCGACCGGGACGGCAACAGCGTCGATCCGCAATGTCTCAAGGGACTGATCGGCGAGGCCGACGAGATGCTGTTCGAGCGCCTGTTCGCGCTCGACAGCCAGTTGCTGCGCAGCGGCGCCGACGCGATGCTGGCATCCGGGGGTGATCTCGCCGAGGCGCTGTTCGCCGCCGGCAGCGGCATCTCCGGTTTGCGCCGGATGCGCGAAGACTTCGAGGGTCTGCGGGACAGGTTGGCGCCCCAGAACAAGGCGAAGCAGCCCCCATTCTATCAGGCCCTCGATGCCCTGAACCGGGCACGGTCGGAGCTGCATGCGTCCACGGTCCGACCGCAGGCCTGGGATGATTTGAGCACCAAGCTGGACCATGCCCGCAATCATCTCGAAGCGCTGGCTGCCGAGGAGGCAGAAGGCCGCAGGGAAATCAAGCGACTGCTGCGGATCAAGGCGGTGCGGCCCTGGCTCGAAAAGCGCGCGGCGGCCCGTCAGCAGCACGCAGCCGCGCAGGGCGCGCCGCATCTCCCGGCTGACATCGAGGAGCGATGGCGCGAAGCCCGGCAGACGGTCGTGCTGGCCGAGCGGGATCTCGAAGAGGCGACAGAGACCCTTGAAAAGCTCACGGCATCGCTTGCCGTCGAACAGCCCGACAGCACGCTGCTTGACGAGGGCGAGCGTATCGACGGCCTCGAACGGGCGCGCGACCAGATCGCCGAGAGCCACAGCGATCTGCTCCCGCGCGAAGCCGAGCGTGGGCATACGACCGGGCTTCTGGAGGAAATTCTGGCGGCGCTCGGGGTCAAATCCTTTGATGAGATCGCGACAATCGCGCCGAATGGACCGCAGATCGCGGCGGCGCGCGCGCTGATCAAACAGCGCGGGGTGCTGGCCGAACAGTTGCGGCGCGCCGAGGCCGAGGCGGCAGAAAATGAGTACGAGATCACGGCCGCCGAAGCCGAGTTGGAGCGGCTCGGCGAGGCCCAGGACACCTCGGCTCTCGCCGCCTTGACGGCAGAGGCGCGCGCCGACGGCGATCCGACGCGCCGCCTCGCCGATCTGGAGGATGCGCTGTCGCGCGAGGAGGCGCGGCTCGCCGCTGCTCTCGCCCAGGTGCCGCTGTGGCGGAAGGGCCTGGATGCGCTCGCGGCGATTGTTCCCCCGACCCGCCGCAGGATCGAGGACGCTGCCGCCGCTCTCGCCTCGACAGCCGCTGCATTGATCGAAGCGGAGCGTGCGCTGGCACGGCCGCGTGCCGAGCGCGAGACGGCGATGGAGCGGCTCGCCCGCGAGCGCGAGGGGAAACCCGTTCCCGACCCGGCCGCCGTTGCCGCTGCTCGCACTCGCCGCGATCTTGGCTGGTCGTTGATCCGGCGCAGCCGGTTCGAGGGCGAGGCGCTCGCTGCCGAGACCGCGGCCTATGCGGGTTCGCTCGGCTTGACGGCGACGTTTGAGCGCGCGATCCGGGAGGCCGATCACCTCGCCGATCGCCGCGAAGAGGAGGGCTGGCGGTTGGCGCGGATCGCTGAGCAGGAGCGGGTCGTGGCCGCGCGGGATACGGAGATTGCCGATGCGGCGCAGCGGCTCGACGCGGTGCGCACGGCCCATCAGCGCAGTGCGCGCGAATGGGCCGCGATTGCGTCCGCGCTCGGCCTTGGCGCGGCGTTGGCTCCGGAGGAGGTGCGCGAGATCCTGACGGCGCGACAAGCGGTGCTCGACGTCCGCGCGGCGCGGGAGGCGGCGGAATGTGCGCACGCCGCCGAGGTGCGGCGCCAGGACGCGCTGGCACAGCGCTTTGCCGGGCTGCTCTCCGTCGTTACCTGTCCCTCGCTGGCCGGGGCGCTGGCGGCGGCGCAGCAGACCCTCGATCGCTGCGCCGGGATCGTGAAAAAGCGCGATGATGTCAAGACGCGCCTGAGGATGTTCCGGCCGCCTTATCAACAGGCGCTCAATGACCGCAGCGAGGCGGAAGAGGCTCTTGCCGAATGGCAGACCAGCTGGCGGCGGTGCTTGACGACGCTCGGGCGGGCGTCCGACGAAACACCAGATGCGACTGAGAAGACGATCGAACTGATCGCGGCGGCGCATCAAAAGCGGCGGGAACTCGACAATCTCGGCATTCGCATCACGGGGATGCGGCAGCGCATCGCCGATTACGGAGCGCGGGTGGCCGCCGTCACCGCGGCAGCGGCGCCGGACTTGGTTGGACAGCCGGCCGAGATCGCGGCGGCGGAGTTGCGCCGGCGGCTCAAAGGCGCCCGCGAGGTCGAGAGCCGGCGCGCCCTGCTGGCCAGGCAGGAGCAGGATGCGCGCGAGAAATTGGCACGGGTCGCGGCTCGGTACACCGAGACAGCGACCCGGTTGCGCTCGTTGGGCGCGCTGATCGGCGGCGATGGCGAGCAGGACATCGAGAGGCGCCTCGCACTTGCCGGACAGCGCCGCGAAGCCGAGGCAGGACTGACGGAAGCCGAGCAGAAACTTGCCGAACTCGGCGACGGCTGGCCAATTGAGGCGCTCGAACGCGAGGCCGCCGAGGTCGCGGCCGAAACCGTCCAGAGCGAACTCGACCGGCTTGAGCGCGAGGCCGGCAAGCTCTCGGAAGAGCGCGCCGCAACGGCGCGGGATGAGCAGCGCCTTGCCGGCGAACTGCACAGGATCGGTGCGGGCGAGGATGCGATCGACGCCGAGGAGCGGCGCCAGACAGCGCTCGCCGCGCTCACCCGCATCAGCGCCGATGCCCTGATCTATCATGCCGCCGCCTGCCTGCTGCGGCAGGGGATCGAGCGCCTGCAGAGCCGCAGCGACAACCGCCTTGTGCAGCGCATTGGCGAGGTTTTCGCGCGGATCACCGGCGGCGCCTATGCCTGCGTCGTTGCCGATGAGGATGACAAGGGGACGCCGCTCCTGATCGCGCTCGAACGGGACGGCAAGACCAGGAAAGAGCTCGGCGAGCTGTCCGAGGGCACCCGCGACCAGCTCTTTCTGGCGTTGCGTCTTGTGATGCTGGAGGACTATGCCGGGAAGGCGCCGGCGCTGCCCTTTATCGCCGACGACCTGCTGCAGACTTTTGACGATTACGGGCGCACGACAAACGCGCTCATGGCGCTCGCCGATTTATCCCGCCACATGCAGGTGATCGTCCTGTCGCACCAGCGGCAGTTGGTTGAGGCCGCCCGCGCCTTGCCCGATGGCTCGGTCAATATCTGCGATCTGGCCGCCCGAGAGCCTTAGACATCCAGGTTCGCGACGCTCAGCGCGTTGGCCTGGATGAAGTCGCGGCGCGGCTCGACGAGATCGCCCATCAGGGTGGAAAACGTCTCCTCGGCGAGATCGGCGTGGCTGATCTTGACCTGCAACAGTGAGCGCGCCTCGGGGTCGAGCGTCGTCTCCCACAGCTGTTCCGGGTTCATCTCACCCAGCCCTTTGTAGCGGTTGATCTCGATGCCGCGGCGGCCGAGGTCCATGATGGCCGCGACGAGCGCCGCCGGTCCCGTGATGAGAAAGGTCTTGTCGCGCGCAGCGAGTGTGCCAGGGGCCGCATAGACCTCCTGCAACAAGGCGCGGTCGGCATCGATCCGGCGCGCCTCGCTGGAGCGCAGCAGTGCCGGGTCGATCCGCCGCCGCTCCTCGACACCCTGATGGGTGCGGCTCAGCACCAGCGCCTCACCGGCGACCTCGCCGCGCCAGCCCCGTTCCGCTTCCGGGGCGACCCTGTCAAGCCGTGCGGCAACGCGCCAGGCCGCCGCCAGCGCCGCGTCGGGATCAGCAAACAGTCCGGCGGAGAGTGCGCCGGCAATGGCGGCCTGCTCGATGACCGCGAGGTCTCCGACCTTGCCGGCGAGCGCCGACAGCGAGCGGCGCTGCGCGCGCGCCTGTTCCAGGAGCCGGTGAAGATCAAGACCAGCCCGCTCGACCCCGTCATGCTGGACGAACACCGCGTCCTTGAGGGCCGCATCGACGCAATAGGCTTCGAGCGCCGCCTCGTCCTTCAGATAGACCGCCTTGGCGCTGCCGCGCAAGAGCCGGTAAAGCGGCGGCTGGGCGATGTAGAGAAACCCTTTCTCGATGAGATCGGACATCTGCCGGAAGAAGAAGGTCAACAAGAGGGTGCGGATGTGGCTGCCGTCCACATCCGCATCGGTCATGATGATGATGCGGTGGTAGCGCGCCTTTTCGGGGTCGAAATCCTCGCTGCCGATGCCGGTGCCGAGTGCGGCGATCAGCGTGCCGATCTCGGCCGAGCTCAGCATCTTGTCAAAGCGGGCGCGCTCGACATTGAGGATCTTGCCTTTGAGGGGCAGGATCGCCTGAAAGCGCCGGTCGCGCCCCTGCTTGGCCGAGCCGCCGGCGCTGTCGCCTTCGACGATGAACAGCTCGCTCTTGGCGGGATCGCGCTCCTGGCAGTCGGCGAGCTTGCCCGGCAGGCTGGCGATGTCGAGCGCGCCCTTGCGTCGGGTCAGTTCGCGCGCCTTGCGCGCCGCCTCGCGTGCGGCGGCCGCTTCGACGACCTTGGCGACCACCTTGCGGGCTTCAGCCGGGTGTTCCTCAAACCATTGCGCGAGCCGGTCGGCGACCACCCCCTCGACCGCCGCGCGGACCTCCGAGGAGACCAGCTTTTCCTTGGTCTGCGAGGAAAATTTCGGGTCCTGCACCTTGACCGAGAGGATCGAGGACAACCCTTCGCGCATATCCTCGCCCGACAGTGTCACCTTCTCCTTTTTGGCGATGCCGCTGTCGCTGGCATAGGTGTTGACCGTGCGGGTCAGCGCGGCGCGAAAACCAGCAAGATGGGTGCCGCCGTCCTTTTGCGGGATGTTGTTTGTAAAGCACAGCATCGTCTCGTGATAGCTGTCGGTCCACTCCATCGCCACCTCGACGAGAATGCCCCCGGCTTCCGCCGGGGCGGGCTTGCTCTCGCCGCGGATGACGATGGGTGGAGCGTGCAGAACCTGCTTTGAGCGGTCGAGATAGCGCACAAACGCCTCGATCCCGCCCTCGTAATGGAGCGTGACGCTCTTTGGCTCGACATCGCGCAGATCGGTCAGAACCAGTTTGACGCCGCTGTTCAGAAAGGCGAGTTCACGCAGCCGATGCTCCAGCGTCGTGAAGTCGAACTCGGGGTTGGAAAAGGTCTCCCGGCTCGGCAGAAACGTGATCTCGGTGCCGGTCGCGGGCCCCATGCGGGAGGAACCGGGCGGCCAGGACGGGGCCGGACCGATCTCGGCCAGCGGCGCCTCCGGCACCCCGTCGCAAAAACGCATCGCCCATTCCCGGCCGCCGCGGAAGACGCGCAGATCGAGGCGCGCGGACAGGCCGTTGACCACCGAGACACCGACGCCGTGCAACCCGCCCGACACCTTGTAGGCGTTCTGGTTGAATTTGCCGCCGGCATGGAGGTGGGTCATGATGACCTCGGCGGCGGATACGCCTTCCTCCTCGTGGATGCCGACCGGGATGCCGCGGCCGTTGTCGGTGACGGTGCAGGAGCCGTCGGCGTTGAGCGTCACGGTCACGGTGTCGCAGTAGCCGGCAAGCGTCTCGTCGATCGCATTATCGACGACCTCGTAGACCATGTGGTGCAGGCCCGAGCCGTCCTCGGTGTCGCCGATATACATGCCCGGCCGCTTGCGCACCGCATCGAGACCGCGCAGGACCTCGATCGAGTGCTCGTCATAGATTTCCTCTTCGCCATTGGGCAGGCCAAAACCGTTGCCGGCAGGGTGCGCCGCCCCGGCGGCCGGGACGAGGGACGAGATCGCGGACGGGGTTTCGAGGGTATTTGTCATTTGGCCAATTGAAGTTGTAGAATCAAGAGACGATCGCGCCATCGCGCACCGAGAGAAACTGCGCCGATGGTCGCAACGGCGCAAACAGCTCCGGCTCGGTGCCGGTCAGCCAAACCTGGCCGCCTTCGGCCAGGAGAGCCTCAAACAGCGCGGCGCGCCGGCAGGGATCGAGATGGGCGGCGATCTCGTCGAGCAGTAAGAGCGGCGGCTCGCCGCGAATCGCGCGCAGAAAGCTGGCATCGGCGAGCAGGATCGCGATCAACAGCGCCTTCTGCTCGCCGGTCGAGGCGAGTTCGGCGGAGATCCCCTTGTCGCGCAGACTGACGGCGAGATCGGAGCGGTGCGGGCCGATCCCGGCGCCGCCCAGAAGCGCGTCCCGCCGGCGGTTCTCGGCGAGCATACGCGCAAGCCTCTCTTCCGCCGCCAGCGCCGGCATCGTTTCGAGCCAGTCCTCGACGGTACCGAGAAGGGCAAGCCGGGCTCGCGGAAACGGTCCCGTACTGTCTTCGCAAACGCGGTCGAGTCGGCGCACCAACTCGCGGCGGGCAGCGGCGATGGCCACTCCCTGCGCCGCCATCACCTCTTCGAGCGCGGCGAGCCAGGCCGGATCGGCGGGACCGTCGCGCAGCAGCCGGGCGCGTTCGCGCGCGGCCTGCTCATAGGCGGAGAGATGCGCCGCGTGCTCCGGATCGAGACCCAGCACCAGGCGGTCGAGAAACCGCCGCCGACCGGCCGGACCCTCGATAAACAGGCGGTCTGTCGCCGGTGTCAGCCAGAGGATGGCGAGCCGCTCGGCAAGCGCCGCCTGGCTTCGCGCCGGCTCGCCATCGATGCGCACTACCCGGCGCTCGCCGGCGACTTGTCCGTCGCGGCCGGTGCCGATCCGCACCGGGCCGCGGCGCGTCTCGACGACGGCGGCCACAGCCCAGGCG
>JBOHMF010000083.1:0-12668 GCA_050730055.1 Allostellaceae bacterium | reverse complement strand
GGGTCGAGCGCGTGACCGAAGCCGGTGCCGACGACCACATCGATGCGCTCGCCCGGAAATATCTCGGCAAGGATAAATACCCGTTTCGCGGCCGGGGCGAGGTGCGTCTCCTGTGCGAAATCCGCCCGGTCTCGGTGTCGGGGCAGAACTGAGGCGCTTCCCGCACGTCAGATATGGATGGCCCGGCCGGCGACGGCGAGGGCGGCTTCCTTGACCGCCTCGCTCAATGTCGGATGGGCGTGGCAGGTGCGCGCGATGTCCTCGGCCGAGGCGCCAAACTCCTGGGCCAGAACGGCCTCGGCGATCAGGGTCCCGGCGTCGGGGCCGATGATGTGGACGCCGAGCACGCGGTCGCTGCCCTCCTCGGCGAGGATTTTGACAAAACCCTCGGTGTCGCCGTTGGCGCGTGCCCGCGGGTTGGCGGTGAACGGGAAGCGGCCGGCGCGATAGGCGACACCCGCAGCCTTCAACTCCTCCTCGGTCTTGCCGACCGAAGCGACCTCGGGCCAAGTATAGACCACCGCGGGGATCGCGTCGTAATCGACCGCGCTGTGCTGCCCGGCGAGACGCTCGGCCAATGCCGCGCCTTCCTCCTCGGCCTTGTGCGCCAGCATCGGCCCGCGGATCGCATCGCCGATCGCATAGATCCCCGCGACATTTGTGGCAAAACCGTCATCGACAACGATCCGGCCGGAATTGTCGCGCGCGACGCCCGCCGCTTCGAGACCGAGACCCGCGGTAAAGGGCCGCCGGCCGACCGCAACAAGGACGGCGTCGGCGGCAAGGCTTTCGCGTGCCTTGCCTTCGAGTTCGAGCACGATCCCCGCGCCGTCCCGCCGCACGTCCAGAACGCGGGTCGCGAGCTTGAAGGCGATCCCCGCGCGCGCCAGCACGCGCTGCAGGGCGCGACCGAGTTCGCGGTCCATCGCCGGCACGATATGGTCGAGCAGTTCGACGACCGTGACCTCGGCGCCAAGCCGCCGCCACACCGAGCCGAGTTCGAGACCGATATAGCCGCCGCCGATCACCGCCAGCCGCCTTGGCACCCGGTCGAGCGCCAGGGCCCCGGTCGAGGACAGGATGGTGCGCTCATCGATATCAAGACCGGGGAGCGGCGTGCTTTCGGAGCCGGTGGCGACGATGATCGCGCCGGCCGCGATCTCGCGCGCGGTGCCGTCGGCGTCCGCCAGCACGACCCGCCCGGGTGCCGCGATATGCCCCGTGCCGCGCAGCCAATCGATCTTGTTTTTGCGAAACAGGAATTCGACACCGCGCGTCAGGGTTTCGACGACCTTGTCCTTGCGCGCCATCATCGCCGCAAGGTCGAGCGCGACCCCCTCCACCCGGATGCCGTGCTCGGCGAGGACGCCCGTTGTCTCGGCATAGCGTTCCGAGGAGTTCAAAAGCGCCTTTGACGGGATGCAGCCGATATTGAGACAGGTGCCGCCGAGAGCGCTGCGGCTCTCGATGCAGGCGGTCGAAAGGCCGAGTTGGGCGGCGCGGATCGCCGCGACATAACCGCCGGGCCCCGCCCCGATGACGACGACATCGTAACGATCGGGCATCGCTCCTCCTCAAATGCCGAACAGGATGCGCTCGGGGTCCTCGACGCATTCCTTGAGGCGGACAAGAAAGCTCACCGCCTCGCGGCCATCGACAAGGCGGTGGTCATAGGAGAGTGCGACGTACATCATCGGCCGGATCTCGATCTTGTCGCCATTGGCGACCGGCCGCCGCTCGATCTTGTGCATGCCGAGGATGCCCGATTGCGGCGGGTTGAGGATCGGTGTCGAGAGGAGCGAACCGTAGACACCGCCATTTGAGATCGTAAAGGTGCCGCCCGACAGATCGGCGATGGAGAGCTTGCCGCCGCGCGCATTCTCGGCGAATTTGGCGATCGCCCGCTCGATCTCGGCAAAGCCGAGGCGGTCGGCGTCGCGCACCACCGGTACGACGAGACCCTGCTCGGTGCCGACTGCGACGCCGATGTCGTAATGGTTCTTGTAGACGATGTCCTCGCCGTCGATCTCGGCGTTGAGACCGGGCAGTTCCTTCAGCGCGACGATCGCCGCCTTGACAAACAGCGACATGAAGCCGAGCCGCACGCCGTGCTTCTGCTCAAATGCGGCGCGCCAGCGCTCGCGCAGAGCGACTGCCGCGCTCATGTCGATCTCGTTGAAGGTGGTCAGCATCGCCGCAGCGTTCTGCGCCGCCTTCAGCCGTTCGGCGATGCGGCGCCGCAGGCGCGTCATGCGCACCCGCACCTCGCTGCGGGCATCGCCGCGCGGCGACGAAGACTCTGCCGCGGGGGCCTCAACCGGCGCGCTGAGCGGCATCTCCGCCGGGACGGCGGGCGCGGGCGCCGGTTCGGAGCGGGCCAGAGCCGCCATCACATCGCTCTTGCTGAGCCGCCCGCCGGGTCCGGATGGTGCGATCGCGGTGATGTCGATCCCACTGTCGGCGACCAGTTTGCGCGCCGCCGGCCCGGAACGCGCCAGCGCGGCGGCACTTCTTGACGCCCGCTGCCCCTCACCCTCCCGCGGCGGCGGCGCGGGCTCCTCCCTCTCCCTCCCCGGACTTGATCCAGGGATCACGGGAAGAGGGCTGGAGTGCGGGGCTGGGGCTTCCGGCGCAGCGCCCTCGGCGATACGCCCCAGGACCGCCCCGATCGGCACCTCGCTGCCCTCTGGGACGAGAATTTCGGACAGGACGCCGGCGGCCGGGGCGGGAAGTTCGAGCGTCGCCTTGTCGGTTTCAAGCTCGGCCAGCGGCTCGTCGCGGGCGACAGAGTCGCCCGGCTGCTTGAGCCAGCGCGCCACGGTCGCCTCGGTCACCGACTCGCCAAGGCTCGGCACCCGGATTTCGGTCGTCATGGCGTGGGGCCTCGCTCAAGCAGCAAGAGCATTGCCAACGAGTTCCGACTGTTCATTCAGATGTCGCTTGAAGAGGCCGGTGGCCGGAGCGGCGGCGTCGGCGCGGCCGACAAAGCGAACGCTCCCGGACGCTCCCGCGATCTCTGCGAGAACCCGCGCGATCCGCTCGGCGACAAAATTCCAGGCGCCCATGTTGCGCGGCTCCTCCTGGCACCACACGATCTCGGCCCGCGGGTATTGCCGCAGGATCTTGCCCAGGGAGGTGAACGGAAACGGGTAGAGCTGTTCGACGCGAACGAGCGCGACACGCCGCTCGCCGGCCTCGGCGCGCGCCCTTAGAAGATCAAAATAGACCTTGCCGCTGCACAGTACGACGCGCCGGATTTCGGCGTCGGGCGCAATCGGATCGCGCTCACCAAGGACGCGGTGAAAGGCGCTGCCCGGTCCCATTTCGGCGAGCGCAGAGACCACTTCCTTGGCGCGCAGCAGCGATTTCGGGGTCATCAGCACCAGCGGCTTTCGGAAATTGCGCCGGATCTGGCGGCGCAGCACGTGAAAATAATTGGCCGACGTGGTCGGGTTGCAGACCTGCATGTTGTCCTCGGCGCACAGTTGCAGGTAGCGCTCCAGCCGCGCCGAGGAGTGTTCCGGCCCCTGTCCCTCGTAGCCGTGCGGCAGCAGCATGACAAGACCGCTCATGCGCAGCCATTTGGCTTCGCCCGAGGCGAGAAACTGGTCGATGATAACCTGCGCCCCATTGGCAAAATCGCCAAACTGCGCCTCCCACAACACCAGCGTGCGCGGATCGGCGAGGCTGTAGCCGTATTCAAAACCAAGAACGGCCGCCTCGGACAAGGGGCTGTCGATGATCTCAAACGGCGCCTGCCCGGCGCGGACATGGTCGATCGGGACCCAGCGCGTCTCGTTCTCCTGATCGACAAGAACGGCATGGCGCTGCGAGAACGTGCCGCGCCCGCTGTCCTGACCGCACAGGCGCACATGCGTGCCCTCGGCGCAGAGCGAAGCGATCGCCAGCGCCTCGGCGGTGGACCAGTCGATGCCTTCGCCGCTTGCGATCGCCGCGCGACGCGCTTCCAATTGGCGCGCGATCTTGCGGTTGAGAGCAAACCCCTGCGGCACTGTCACCAGCGCACGGCCGATCTCGCGCAGCGTCTCGATCGCAACAGCGGTGTCGCCGCGGCGGTCGTCGTCGGGGGCGGGGGCGAGACCGGCCCACGCGCCTTCGAGCCAATCGGCCTTGTTTGGCCGATAGGCGGCGGCGGCGGCAAATTGTGCTTCGAGCGCGGCGAGATAATCGCCGGCGATCGCTTGCGCCTCGGCCTCGCTGACGATCCCCGCGGCAGTAAGGCGCTCGGCGTAGAGTTGCCGCGTCGTCGGATGGCGCGCGATCGTGCGGTACATCAGGGGCTGAGTAAACGCCGGCTCGTCAGTCTCGTTGTGGCCGTGGCGGCGATAGCAGAACAGATCGATGACGACATCCTTCTGGAAGCGCTGACGGTATTCGGCCGCGATACGGGCGACCGCGACGACCGCGTCCGGGTCGTCGCCGTTGACATGAAAGATTGGGGCCTGCACCGCCTTGGCGATGTCGGAAGGGTAGGGGCTCGAACGCGCCGCCGCCGGCGCCGTGGTAAAGCCGATCTGGTTGTTGGCGATGACATGGATCGTGCCGCCGGTGCAGAACCCCTTGAGCTCGGATAATTCGAGCGACTCGGCGACAAGGCCCTGGCCGGCAAAGGCGGCGTCGCCGTGGATCAACAGCCCCACAACTTCGGCGCGTTCGGCATCGCCCCGCTGTTGCTGCTTGGCCCGCACCTTGCCGAGCACGACCGGATCGACCGCTTCGAGATGCGAGGGATTGGCGGCGAGCGACAGGTGAACCGTATGACCCGCGACCTCGCGGTCGCCCGAGGTCCCGAGGTGATATTTGACATCACCCGAGCCGTGGACGTGGTCGGGCTGGGTGGCATGGCCCTGGAACTCGGCAAAGATCGCGGCAAACGGCTTGCCGACAAAATTGGCGAGGACGTTGAGCCGGCCGCGATGCGGCATGCCGATGACAAATTCGCGGATGCCGAGTTCGGCGCCGCGCGCGAGGATCGCTTCCAGAGCCGGCATCAGCGGCTCGGCGCCCTCGATGCCAAACCGCTTGGTTCCGGTGTAGCGGCGGTCGAGAAAACGCTCAAACGTCTCGGCGACGGTCAGGACCCGCAGGATCTCCTTGCGCTCGCCCGCTGCGAGCCCAGAGCGGCCGTCCGGCTTCTCGAATTTCTCCTGGATCCAGGCGCGCTCTTCGGGCGCCTGGATATGCATGTATTCGATCCCGATGGTGCCGCAATAGATCCGGCGCAGCCGCTCCAGGATCTCGCGCAAGTTTGCATGATCATACCCTAACACATTGTTAATAAATACTTCACGATCGAGATCGGTCTCGCCAAAGCCCCAGTTGCGGTAATCCAGCTCGGGGTGGGGTCGGCGCGCGTCAAGACCGAGCGGATCGAGATTGGCGGCAAAATGGCCGCGCATGCGATAGGCACGGATCAGATTGAGGGCGCGCAGCGAGTCGATCGTGGCCTGGCGCGCACGTTCGGGGAGTAGCGCGGCCGGCACCGCCAAGTGTGCGGCGCTGCCGTGGTCCTGGCCGTTGCCGATGATCGCGGGCAGCGGGGTTCCCCATGACGGTCCCTGCCGCTCGGCGCGCACCGCCGCCGGATCGTCGGCAATTCCGGCAAAGAACCGCCGCCAACTCGCATCGACCGAACCCGGATCGTCGAGAAACCGCGCATAAAGCTCGGCGATAAAACCGGCATTGCCGCCGGAAAGAAATGTCGTGCCGTCGCCCTCAATCCCATCAGCCATCAGCGGGCCCCCGCTGTCGTGTTTGCTGCATCGTGGCGCAGGAAGCGATACGACGGACCGCAGTCCGCCGTACCGGTCCTGCCTGTTCTCACCAACCCCATGCGCCGCGTATGGGGCGATGGCCGGTATATAGGCGATGAACGCGGTTTGCGAGGCGCGCTGCTCAGGCTTGGCCGCTCAGCAATTTTTGCATCGTCACCCCGATTGCCGCGGGTGAGGGCGCGACGGTGATCCCGGCCTCCGCAAGCGCGGCAATCTTGTCGGCGGCGCCGCCCTTGCCGCCGGCGATGATCGCGCCGGCATGACCCATGCGCCGTCCCGGCGGAGCGGCGCTGCCGGCGATAAAACCGACCACCGGCTTTTTGATCTTTGCCAACTTGAGAAAGGTCGCGGCCTCTTCTTCGGCCGTGCCGCCGATCTCGCCGATCATCACGATCGCCTCCGTCTCCGCATCGGCGAGAAACATCTCCAGGGCATCGATAAAGCTCGTGCCGTTGACCGGGTCGCCGCCGATCCCGACGCAACTCGACTGGCCGAGACCGGCCGCTGTCGTTTGCGCCACCGCCTCATAGGTGAGCGTGCCCGAGCGCGAGACGATGCCGATATGACCGCGGCGGTGGATGTGGCCCGGCATGATGCCGATCTTGCATTCGTCGGGGGTGATGACGCCCGGGCAGTTTGGCCCGATCAGCCGGGTGCGGCCACCCGCGAGGCTGCGCTTGACCTTGACCATATCGAGGACCGGGATGCCCTCGGTGATGCAGATGACGAGTGGCACCCCGGCATCGGCGGCTTCCAGGATCGCGTCGGCGGCAAATGGCGGAGGCACATAAAGAACACTGACATCACAATGGGTTGCAGAGCGAGCTTCAGAGACCGTGTTAAAGACCGGCAGATCGAGATGGCGCGTGCCGCCCTTGCCTGGGGTCACCCCGCCGACCATCCTTGTGCCGTAGGCGATCGCCTGCTCGGAATGAAACGTCCCCTGGGCGCCGGTAAAACCCTGGCAGAGGACGCGGGTTGCGGCATTGACGAGAATGGCCATCACCGGCCCTCCGCAACCGCGGCCACGATCTTCTGCGCGGCATCGGCGAGGTTCTCGGCGGCCAGGATCGGCAGCCCCGATTGCTGCATGATCCGTTTGCCGAGATCGACATTGGTGCCTTCGAGGCGGACGACGAGAGGCACGTGCAGGTTGATCTCGCGCGCCGCGGCGACGACGCCTTCAGCGATCACATCGCAGCGCATGATGCCGCCAAAGATGTTAACGAGAATGCCCTCGACATTGGGGTCGGAGAGGATGAGCTTGAACGCGGTCGCCACCCGCTCCCGCGTGGCGCCCCCGCCGACATCGAGAAAATTGGCCGGGCTGCCGCCCGACGACTTGATGATGTCCATCGTCGCCATCGCCAAGCCGGCGCCGTTGACCATGCAGCCGATGTTGCCGTCGAGCTTGATGTAGCTGAGGCCGTGTTTGCCGGCTTCGAGTTCGGTCGGGTCCTCTTCGCCGGGATCGCGCAGCGCCTCGATCTCGGGGTGGCGAAAGAGCGCATTGTCGTCAAAGCTGATCTTGGCGTCGAGCGCGACAAGATCGCCCGCGCCGGTGACGACGAGCGGGTTGATCTCGGCAATCGCGGCGTCGAGTTCGCAAAAGGCGCGGTAAAGCGCGCTCACAAACTTGACCGCGACGCCGATCTGGAGGCCCTTAAGGCCAAGGCCAAAGGCGAGACGGCGGGCGTGAAACGGCTCGATCCCGCTGGCCGGGTCGATCGCCACCTGGAGGATCCGTTCGGGCGTCTTCGCCGCGACCTCCTCGATCTCGACCCCGCCTTCGGTCGAGCCGATCAAGGTGACACGCCCGCTCGCCCGATCGACCAGGAGGCCGAGATAGAGTTCGCGGGCGATGGCGCAGCCCTCCTCGACATAGACGCGCTTCACTGTGCGCCCAAGCGGCCCGGTCTGGTGCGTGACCAGGGTATGACCGAGGAGCGCGCGCGCCGCCTCGGCCACCGCGTCCTCGCTGCGCGCCAGCTTCACCCCGCCGGCCTTGCCGCGACCGCCGGCATGGATCTGCGCCTTGACCACCCAGGGCGGCCCGGGCAGCCGGCGCGCCGCCTCGACCGCCTCGGCGGCGGTGTAGGCGACGGCGCCCTTTGGCACCGCGACGCCAAATTTGGCGAGCAGCTCCTTGGCTTGATATTCGTGGATGTTCATGGGTTTATCCGATGACCTTGAGCTTCCTGACGATGTCGATCAGCCCGCGCACGGCACCGACCGACTTGTCAAACGCCGCCTTTTCCGCGGGATCGAGCGCGATCTCGACAATGCGCTCGACGCCGCCCGCGCCGATCACCACCGGCACGCCGACATAGAGATCCTTGACGCCATACTGGCCGTCGAGCCAGGCGGCGCAGGGCAGGACCCGCTTCTTGTCGCGCAGATAGGCTTCGGCCATCTGGATCGCCGAACTGGCCGGGGCATAAAAGGCCGAGCCGGTTTTCAACAGCCCGACGATCTCGCTGCCGCCGTCGCGGGTGCGCTGAACGATCGCGTCAATCTTCTGCGCTGTCGTCCAGCCCATCTTGACGAGATCGGGCAAGGGGATGCCGGCGACGGTCGAATAGCGTGGCAGCGGCACCATCGTGTCGCCATGGCCGCCCAGGACAAAGGCGGTGACATCCTCGACCGAGACGCCGAATTCCTCGGCGAGAAAGTAGCGGAAGCGGGCGCTGTCGAGGATGCCGGCCATGCCGACGACGCGGCTCGGCGGCAGCCCGCAGGCTTCGCGCATGACCCACACCATCGCATCGAGGGGATTGGTGAGCGTGATGATAAAGGCTTGCGGGCAGTGCCGGCGGATGGCGCGGCCGACCTCGGCGACGATCTTGGCGTTGATCTCGATCAGATCGTCGCGGCTCATGCCGGGTTTTCTCGGCACCCCGGCGGTGACGATGACGACATCGGCGCCGGCCAATGCGGCATAGTCGTTGCCGCCGACAATCGCGGCGTCGTAGCCCTCGACCGCCGAACCCTGGACGATGTCGAGCGCCTTTCCTTGCGGCACCCCTTCGACGATGTCGAGGAGCGTGATATCGCCGAGTTCCTTAAGCCCGGCGAGAAGCGCCAGGGTCCCGCCGATCTGACCGGCGCCGATCAGCGCGATCTTGCTGCGTGCCATGAGAAGCCTCGTTTCAGGGCGCCGAGCGAGGCGCAGGATGCGGCGCGTCTTACCCCGATTTCCGAGGGCGGGCAAGGCGGGGGCGGCGCCGGGTTCTCCGGCACCGTCCGCTTCCTTGATTTCCCATGAATGGGGGTGTGGCACAGGCCCCGGCAAGAGGCGCGCCGCAATCCCCCGCAATGTGTCATAATCGCTCGCGCCCAAATGCCGGAGCGATGAAACAGGGGAGGTGACGACGCCGGACGGTCTGCTCTCCCGCCCGCTGAGTGAGATCGCGGGGGATTTGCGCGAGAAACGGGTCAGCGCGCGCGATCTGGTCGAGGCCGCGATCGGCCGGCACGAGCGCTTTGGCGAGCGGCTCAACGCTTATTCGCACTGGGCACCGGATCAGGCCCGCGCGGTCGCCCGCGCGGCCGACGCCGCCTTTGCCGCGGGGGTGACGGCCGGTCCGCTCCAGGGTCTGCCGGTGTCGATCAAGGATCTGTTTGCCGCCGCCGGGTATCCCTGCTTTGCCGGGTCGAGCCGCCGGCTGCCGGCCGACCCCTGGGAGCGGGACGGGCCGCTGGTGGCGCGGCTGCGCCGCCAACTCGGCGTCATCATGGGCAAGACCCGCATGGTCGAGTTCGCCTTTGGCGGCACCGGCCACAACAGCCATTGGGGCGCCCCCTACAACCCGTGGGACGCGACAGCGCATCGTTCGGTTGGCGGGTCGTCAAGCGGCGCCGGGGTCAGCCTCTTGGAAGGCTCGGCGGCTCTCGCGTTTGGCAGCGACACGGCGGGGTCGGTGCGGATCCCGGCCTCGATGACCGGCACGGTCGGTCTCAAGGTCACGCTCGGGCGCTGGTCGGCCGAGGGGGTGGTGCCGCTGTCCCCGACCTTTGATACGCCCGGCCTCCTGGCGCGCAGCGTTGCGGACGTGGCCTATGGCTTTATCGCGCTCGATCCCGCCGGGATCGACCCGGCCGGGTTTCTCGCGCGCACGGCCGGGCGCGATCTCGCCGGGGTTCGCATCGGCGTCGGCGATCCGTTCCTCTGGCGGGACTGCGACGCCGGCATCGCCGAGACGGCCGAGGAGGCGGTGAATGCGCTCGCGCGCGCCGGCGCCCTCACCCGCGCCTTCACCCTGCCGGAGGTGGAAGCCGCTTATGCCGTCTATCTGCAAGGCAGCCTCAGCGCGGTCGAACTGCGCTGTTTTCTCGATCACGAACTGCCGGATTGGCTCGGGCAGCTCGACCCGGTCCTGGCGCCGGCGATCCGCAATGCCGAGACCCTGAGCGCACGGGACTATCTCGCCCGCCTCGCGCGGCTGCGCGCTTTGGCGCGGAGTGCGGCGCCGCATTTTGAGACCATCGATGTCATCGCCTCGCCGACCTTGTGCCTGACCCCGCCGCTGATGGCGGAGGTCGCCGATACCGACGGTCATGTCCGGGCCAATCGCCGCATCGTCCGCAACACCGTCGCGGTCAACTATCTCGGCCTCTGCGCGATCACGCTGCCGGTCGGGCGCGACCGCGCCGGCATGCCCGTCGGCCTCCAGTTGACCGCGCCCGCCGGCGCCGAGGAGCGGCTCCTCATGATCGCACTCGCGGCCGAGCGCGCGCTCGGCACGGCCGCGGACCGGCTCGGGACGCCGCCGCTCTTCGCGGCGTGAGAGCGCCGCGGGTTCGCGGTCAGGGCGGACATAACGGAAGGCCGCCGTTGGAGACCCGGCGCAGGGCCCCCGCTTGCGGAACGCGATCAATGCCGCAACCCTAGCGGTCGCGCAGTTTGGGATCGAGAACGTCGCGCAGCGCGTCGCCAAAGATGTTGATGCCGTATACGCTCAGCATGATGGCAAGGCCGGGGAAGATCGCGATCCACGGCGCCGTCACGGCATATTCCTCGGCACCGCCTTGCAGCATCAGCCCCCAGTCCGGCACCGGCTCCTGGACACCGAGACCGAGATAGGAGAGCGCTGCCTCGGCAAGGATCGCCTGGCCGACAAACGCCGTCAGCATGATCAGAAACGGCGCGATCACATTGGGCACCATGTGGCGCAGGATGATCCGCATATGGCTGAACCCGCAGGCACGCGCGGCATCGACATAGGGCACCTCGCGGATCGCCAGCGCGCTCGAACGCACGACGCGGGCGCAGCGCGGGATCAGGGGGATCGTCAGCGCGATGATCACGTTGCGCACGCCGGGGCCAAAAATCGATACGACGGCCAGCGCCATGATGATCAGCGGAAACGCCATCAGCACGTCGAGCACGCGTTGCACCAGAAGATCGAGGCGCCCGCCGAAATAGGCGCTGGCGACGCCTAGAACCAGTCCGGTGAACCCGCCGATGATGGCGGCCGAGAGGCCGACGATCAGAGCGGTGCGGGCGCCGAAGATGATGCGCGACAGGATATCGCGGCCGAACTGGTCGGTGCCGAGCCAATGGGCCCAGCTCGGCGCCTGGATCATCGCGGCGAAATCATTGGAGGTCGGGTCGTAAGGGGCGATCCAGTTCGCTCCCAGTCCGGCGACGGCGACGATGACGACCAGCACGAGGCCGATCGTGCCGAGCGGCTGATGGCGGATAAAGCCGAGCACCCGCGCGAGGGGCGAGTGGCGGGGGAGCTCCACGATCTCTTCAAAGACGGGGCTGAGAGCGGGGTCCGGTGCGACGATGCTCATGGCAGGTGACCTCAGGCGAAACGGATGCGCGGATCGAGCCAAGCGTAAAGCACATCGACGACGAGGTTGGTCAGAACAAAGACCGTCACGATCAGCATGACGATCCCCTGGGTCAGGGTGTAATCCTGGTTCTGCACCGCCTCGACCAGCAGACGGCCGAGACCGTTCAGGTTGAACACCTGCTCGGTCACGACAAGACCGCCGATCAGAAACGCAAACTCGATGCCGATCACGGTGGCGACCGGCAGCATCGCATTCTTCAGCGCGTGCCGCCGGACGATGAGCCGATGGATCAACCCCTTGGCGCGGGCGGTGCGGATGTAGTCCTCGCGCAGCACTTCGAGCATCGCCGAACGGGTCATGCGCATCACCACCGCGGAATAGCGGTAGCCGACGGTCACCGCCGGCAGGACCACGATCGACAGGCTCTTGAGCGGGTCCTGCCACAGCGGGACGTAGTCGATCGGCGGCATCCACGGATGGCCAAAAACAATCTGGGTCAGATCGAGAACGACGAGCAGCGCAATGATCCCGATCCAGAACGACGGCGCGGCGATCCCGGAGATCGCAAAGGTGCGCACGATCAGATCAGTCCAGCTGTTCTGTTTGAGTGCCGAGATCGTGCCGAGCGGGATCGCGATGGCGACGGCGATGATGGTGGCGAAGATCGCGACCTCAAGCGTGATCGGAAAGCGCGCGGCGATCTCATCGATGACCGGCCGGCCTGACCACATCGAGATGCCGAGATCAAGATGGCAGAACCCCCAGACGAACTTGACAAACTGGAGCCATAGCGGCTGATTGAGCCCCATGGCGGCATGGCAGGCATTGAGGGCCTGCTCGGTGAAGCTGGTGCCCTCCGATCCCAGACGGACCAGACAGATGTCGCCGGGAACCAGGCGCATCATCACAAACACCAGCGCCGCCGCTCCGAGCAGGGTCGGGACCATCAGCAAGATGCGTTTCACGAGGTAGCGATACATTGTCTTTCACCCGGAGCTCGCCCCGGCCGCCGGCGATGCGGCCGGCGGCACGGGATGCGGTCAATCCGCCATGCTTCAGTCCTTCTCGGCT
>JBOHMF010000082.1:0-12732 GCA_050730055.1 Allostellaceae bacterium | reverse complement strand
ACGTAGGGGCTCGCAAGGAACTCGTCGGGGCCGAGCTGGTTCCAACGGCTTGCCAGATCTTCAGCGACCCGGCGTCGGTCGTCTGTGATGATCACCTGCTGCACCAGCGCGTTCAGTTCAATCCGGGTGAAGCGGTCGCCCGCGACCTCCTTGATGAGCTGTACTCTCTCCGCAACGCCCGTTTCTTTCCATCCGGTTATGTCGGGTGCGGTGCCGCCGCGGCGGAAGGTGATGCCCGACAGCCCGACGATGTCGGCCTCGCGCGCGGCGAGCGTCAGCAGCCGGCGGCCATTGCCGCCGACGGCGATCGGCGGATGGGGCTGTTGGACGGGAAGAGGATGGACCCTGTGCCCGGTGACGCGATAGTGCCGCCCCGCAAAAGTAACCTCTTCACCGCTCAGCAACCTCTTGATGATCACGGCCGCTTCGGCCAGCCGCCCGACCCGGGTGGCGCCGCTGTCAAAGGTCAGCCCCGCCTGATCATATTCGGATTTCACATACCCGGCGCCCAGACCGAGTTCGAAGCGACCTTCTGTCAAGAGATCGATCGTTGCCGCCTCGCGCGCCACCAGCACCGGGTGGCGGAAATCGTTGTTGAGCACGTTTGTGCCGAGCCGGAGCATCCTTGTCGCCGCGGCGGCGCTGACGAGCGCCGGCATCGGCGCAAAAAGCTCGGCGAGATGATCGGGCACGGTCAGCACGTCATAACCGAGTCCTTCGAGCTTGCGGGCTTTCTCCATCCACTCGGCCTGCGAGCGTGAAGACCCGACATTGACGCCAAACCGGAATGGCCTCATGCGAGCGGTCTCTTGCACCAAATGCCTCGTCGTCCCCGCGAAAGCGGAGACCCAGAGGGAAAAGACTGAAATCCCGGGGTTCCCGCTTGCGCGGGAATGGCGAGGAAGAGGTATGGAGACCGGATGGACAACAAGCCGGTCCTGGAGCCGCTCTAGCCGAGCGGTCCCTGAAAGACCTGGTCCATGTAGGTGTCGGAAAGCGGCTCCAAGGTCGCCGGCCAGTCGCGCGTTACCTGCCGCCGCGCCGAGGCCGGCCGCACCCGCCCGTCCCAGCCGACCTGTTCCATGTAATAGTAGAGCTGGATCAGATGGCCGTCGGGGTCGCGGGCAAAGGCCGTGTAATCGATGCCGGGATAAAGCTCGGGCGGGATCGCGTCGATGAATTCGACCCCGTGCGCCTTCAGAAAGGCGACCGCCTGACGCAATTGCTCATAGCTGCCGAGTTCGACCCCAAAGGACATGCAGGTCGTGTGTGCGGACAGGCCGAGCGTCGCCCGCAGCTCCTTTGGGAACAGGGCGAGGCTGTGGTGCTCGGCGCCGCACCGCAAAAAGCGGCAGCGGGCGCCGCGATAGACGCTGTCCTCGCTGACGGTAAAGCCGAGGCGCCCGGTATAGAACGCCCCGGCTTGTTCGACATCCTCGACAAACAGACTGACCGGCCCGATCTTTGTGATCTTGAACGGCCGCGGCAGCAGCACCCCCTCGACATCATAGGTCGCGGCAAGACCGTTGCCCACGCGGTGGCCGGAGAAGATGTCGATCCCCTTCTTCTCCGCCTCGGCCACCTCGGCAGCTTCGGAGATTTGCGGCAGCGGCGGCTTTTCGCGAAAACCGCGGTCGTACATCGCGCGCGGTTTGCTCGCCCCGTTCCAGCCGATCTGCTCGATGCCGTAATAAAGTTCGTTGGTGTGGCCGTCGGGGTCATAGACGTAGACGTGCCAGTTGCTCCCCGGCATGTCGCGCCCGACCCGCTGGATCGGCACCTGGTGCTCGGCGAAATAGGTGTGGGCGTCGCTGATCTCCTTGAGACTGCCGCATTGCCAGGTGATCTGGTTGATCGTCACCTCGGGGGCGAATCTGCGGTCGGCGCGATACGCCATGACCTTTTGCGGGAACAGAACAAAGGCGTGGTGATCGGTGCCGTAGCGCATGAAAGTGCCGCGGCTGTCACCAAGATCGGCGTCCTTCGGGAACCAGGGCATCTGCGCGAAATCGAGGCTGTCGGAGGCTTTGAAGCCCAGAAGGTCGCCGTAGAACGCGCGGCCCTCGGCGAGTTTTGTGACATTGAAGCCGAAATGGCCGAGGCGGCGGATCTTGAACGGCCGCGGCAGAAAGACCCCGCCGACGGCATAGCGCTCAGTTGCGGATGGCATCGTTCGCTTCCTCTCCCACACGTTCCCTGTTTCTGATTCTTAGCGCAGCCCCGCCGCCGCGCCAAGTCGCGCCTCTTATACTCCCCCTCCGCCCTCGGGGGTGGAGAGGGCCTCATTGGGCGTGAAGCACCTCGGCGCCGGCGGCGGGTTCGAGTTCGCAGGCGCTGACCGTCATCGCCAGCATCGCATAGTAGCCGATGGCGCCGGTCAGTTCGATCAGACCCGCGTTGCCAAAGCGCGCTTGCAGCGCTTTGAAGCCGGCTTCGGGAACGCGGTGCCGGCGGGTGAGCGCGCGGGTGAAGGCGATGACCTCGGCGTCGGCGGGCGGCAGGGCGGAGAGATCCTCGGCCTTGTCGCGGATCAGCGCGATCGTCGCCTCCGGCACGTCGAGCCGCCGTGCACCGCCGGTTTGGGCGCCCCAGACGTACACGGCGTCAAATTCGCGCGCCACCGTCATCGCCGCGAGCACGCGCACGCGCATGTCGAGACCACCCTCAAAGCGCACATAGGCGCCGAGATGGGCAACCCGGCCGGCCAGTTCGGGACAATGCAGAAACATCGTGAACGGTCCCTGCACGGCGCCGCGGCTCGCCACGATCGCATCAAAGATCGCGTGATCCTCGGCGGGCACCTGGTCCTTGCGGGTGATCGCGGGAAGCCTGGCCATGATCGGTCCTTTCAGCCGGAGGAACTGGTATAGAACGGACGGCGCGAGCCTGCGCGCGAAGCATACGGCCAACGGGGCGGCGGCAGCGAGAGGGATCACATGACAGGCGTGCTCAAGGGCGTTCGTGTCCTCGATTTCGGGCGCTATATCGCGGGGCCGTTCTGCGCGGCGCTCCTCGCCGATCTCGGCGCCGAGGTCATCCGCATCGAGCGCATCGGCGGCGGCGAGGACCGCCGCCTCATCCCGGTCGGCGCCGGCCCGGGGCATGAGGGTGGGGACGATGGCGCGGCGGGCGGCGCGATGTTTCTCGCGATGAACCGCAACAAGCTTGGCATGACCCTCGATCCCGCGGCGGATAAAGGGCGCGAGATCGTCCGACGGCTCGTCGCCACCGCCGATATCGTGGTCGCCAATCTGCCGCCTGCGGTCTTGCGCGCGCTGGCGCTCGATCTCGACAGTCTGCGCCAAACCAAGCCCGACATCATCCTCGTCACCGTGACCGGGTTTGGCGCCGGCGGGCCGTTGTCGTACAAGCACGGCTTTGACGGGATCGGTCAGGCGATGTGCGGGGCCGTGTATCTTTCCGGAACGCCGGAGCAGCCGATTGTCAGCAAGGTGCCGTGGGTCGATTTTGGCACCGCCTGTCTTTCGGCCTTTGGCGCGCTCGCGGCACTCTTTGAACGCCGCGCGAGCGGGCGCGGCCAGAAGGTCGAGGGAGCCTTGCTGCGCACTGCGATCGCCTTTGCCAACGCGACGCTGATCGAGCAGGCGCTGACGCAGGTGAACCGCACCGCGATCGTGAACCGCGGCTTCAACTCGGCGCCGGCCGATTATTTCCGTACAAAGGACGGCTGGATCGTCGCCACCGTGATCGGCCGGCCGATGTTCCGCCGCTGGGCGCGGCTGCTTGGCGAAGAAGAATGGCTCGACGACCCGCGCTTTGCCGACGACCAGTCGCGCGCCGATCATGGCGCGATCATCTCGGAGCGGATGGCCGCGTGGTGCGCCGCGCGCAGCTCGGCCGAAGCCTTGGCCGAATTGGAAAAAGCACAGATCGTCGCCGGCGAGGTCTATGCCCCGCAGCGGGCGCTCGACGACCCGCACATCCGCGCCGCGCATCTCCTGGAAGAGCACGCCTATCCCGGTCTCAAACAGACGGTGCCGCTCGCTCCGACCCCGATCGAACTGTCCGAAACCCCCGGCACCTACCGCCGCCCGGCACCGCGCCTTGGCGAGCACACCGATGAGATCCTGGGAAGCCTCGGCTACGGCGCCGCCGCGATCGCCGCGCTGCGCGCCGAACGGGTGATCTGAAGGGCGCTCTGCGCCGCGGCGGCGACCTCCGTGCGCAGTTTTGTCACGGCACTGCCGGGGGCGGTCAGCACCGGCCGCCCGAGCGCGGCCTCGACCGCCGCGGCGGCGCGCGAAGTCGAAAAATGCGCAAGCAGCACGGTGTCGCAGGCTGCGAGCCGCGGCGCGGCCTCGGCCAGCAGGCGATCGTGTCCGGCGCCATCCCCGGCCCTGAGCGCGGTCATCGCGTCAGGCACGCAATGGGTCTCGATATCCGCTGCAACGCCGGCCGTTGCGGCCATCTGGGCGAACTCTTCCTCCATCGAGGCGACCGAGGGGGCAAAGGTCGCCAGCATCCCGATCCGCCGGCCGCGCTGGAGCGCCGCCGCAAACATCGCCTCGTTCGGCTTCAGCACCGGGATTGGCAGCGCCGCCGCGGCCGCCGCGATCGCCGGACCAAAGGCCGAGCACGTAAAGAGGATGCCGGCGGCGCCCCCGGCCGCGGCGTAATCGGCCAAGACCCGGATGCGTCCGGTCATCACCGGGGTCAGGTGCCCCTCATCCTCGCGGTCGCGCGACAGCGAATCGTCGAGAATGTTGCAGAGGAGCGCTTGCGGCCATTGCTGCCGGAACGTCTCGATGACCGGCGCCATCGCCGGCACGACGGCGTGAATGAGGGCAATGCGAGTCGGCATGTCTTCCCTTGGGTTTGTTCCGGCTGGGCAGACCGCCTCCGGCGGTGCGCGGCCTCGCGCACAAGCCACATTCCGCCGCCCGCGGTCAAGCGCGCCGCATCGCCGTGAGTGCCACAGGACGGCGCGCTATAATCTTCCCAGCCAGCAGGAGGGGTCGGGATGGATCTGATCGTGCGCAATGTGCGGCTTGCCGAGCGGCCGGAGGATGGGACAATCGATATCGGCGTCAGAGAGGGCCGGATCGTGGCGATCGCGCCCGGTCTCGCGGCCGAGGGCGAGAGCTATGACGCCGGCGGACGGCTCGCCTGCGCCGGTCTTGTCGAGACCCACATCCATCTCGACAAGTCGCGCCTCATCGACCGCATCCCGCCGCCCTCCGGCCGCCGGGTCAACCCGGTCGCGGCGGTGGCGCCGCTGAAGACGGACTTCACCGTCGAGGACATCTACCAGCGGGCCGAGCGGACCTTGCAGGAATGCCTGTTGAATGGCGCGACCCGGATGCGCACGCAGGTCGAGGTCGATCCGGCGGTCGGCCTGCGCGGTTTTGCGGCGATCCGGAAGCTCGCCGCCGATTATGCCTGGGCGATCGATCTCGAAATCTGCGTCTTTCCGCAGGAGGGGTTGACCAACCGCCCGGGCACCGGGGAATTGCTGGTCACAGCGCTCAAGGAAGGTGTCGCGGCGATTGGCGGCGCGCCGCGCTATGACAGCGATCCCTCCGCTCAGATGCGGCGCATCTTTGAGCTTGCCCGCGAGTTCGACCGCGACATCGACATCCATCTCGATGTCGGCGACACTTTCGAACCCCTGCATCTGCGCGAAGTCTGCGCGCTGACCGAGGAGTTCGGGCGGGAGTGCCGGGTTGTCGCCGGCCACATGGCGAAATTCTCGCTCCTCCCGCCGGCCGAGATCGCGGTCTGGGCGCGCCGGCTCGCCGATCTCGGCATCGCCGTCACCGTTCTGCCGGCGACCGACCTCTATCTGATGGGCCGCGACCGCGATTACGATGTCCGCCGCGGCGTCGCCGACGCCAATTTCCTCGCCGGACACGGCGTTACCTGCTCGCTGTCGAGCAACAACATCCTGAACCCGGCGACGCCCTATGGCGATGGCTCGCTGATCCGTTTGGCTAACCTCTATGCAAATCTCCTGCAAATCGCCGGCGCGCCGCAATTGCGCGCGTGCTTTGCCATGCTGACCGAGCGCTCGGCGGCCTTGCTGAAGCTGCCCAACTACGGGCTTGCAATCGGCAATCCCGCCGACATTGTTGTCATTGACGCGCAGACCCCGGAACAGGCGATCGCCGAGATCCGCCCGCCGCTCGCCGTTTTCAAGCGCGGCCGCCGCACCGTCATCCGCCATCCGCCGGAACTGGTGCGGCCGGCCCCGGATCACAGTTGAGCCGTCAGGCCCCGCGCGTCCCGAAATCGATGCGCGGATCGATCAGCATATAGGTGAGATCGGTGACGAGCTTCAGAACGAGGCCGATCAGCGTATAGATGTAGAGCGTGCCAAAGAGGATCGGGTAGTCGCGGTTGATCGCCGCGTCAAAGCCGAGGAGTCCCAGCCCGTTCAGCGAAAAGATCACCTCGATCAGCAATTGTCCGGTAAAGAGGATGCCGACCAGCGCCGAGGGAAAACTGGCGACGACGAGCAGCATCGCGTTCCTGAATACATGGCCGTAGAGGACGCGGCGCTCGGTCAGGCCCTTGGCGCGGGCGGTCAGCACGTACTGCTTGTTGATCTCGTCGAGAAAACAGTTCTTGGTCAGCATCGTCAGGGTGGCAAAGCCGCTGATGACGAGCGCCGTCAGCGGCAGCACCAGATGCCAGAAATAATCGCCGATGCGCGCCGGCCACGCCAGCGTCGCCCAGTTGTCGCTAATGAGACCGCGCAGCGGAAAGATCTGAAAATAGCTGCCGCCGGCAAACAGCACGATCAGGAGGACCGCAAACAGAAAGCTCGGCACCGCGTAGCCGACGATGATGGTCGCGCTGGTCCATACGTCAAAGCGGCTGCCGTCCTTGACCGCCTTCCTGATGCCGAGCGGGATCGAGACAAGATAGGTGATGAGCGTCGTCCACAGCCCGATCGAGATCGACACCGGCAGCCGCTCCTCGATCAGGCTGATGACGCTGCGCCCCTGAAAAAAACTCTGACCCAGATTGAAGGTCAGGTAGTTGCGCATCATCAGCAGAAACCGCTGAAGCGGCGGCTTGTCAAAACCGTATTGATGGACCAGCTCCTTGATCAGCGCCGGGCTGAGACCCTGGGCGCCGCGATAGGCGGTGGTCTGGCTGGTGGCCGGATGGCGCAATTCACCGCTGCCGCCGCTGACCTGCTGGGTGGCGCTGACCGCGGTGCCCTTCAAGCGGGCGATCATCTCTTCGACCGGCCCGCCCGGCGCGATCTGCACGATCGCGAAATTGATCACCATGATCGCGAACAGGGTCGGGATGATCAGGGCGATGCGTTTCAGCGCATAGGTAATCATCGCTCGCTCTTCCGCACGCTAATGAAGCGCCTTCTTTTTGGCGGCGAGGGTCTTTGCGGCGGCAGGATCGACCCACCAGGTGGTGAAGCCGATGCCGTATTTGGGTGCGATCTTCGGATGGCGGAACTTGTTCCAATAGGCGATGCGAAACGCGCCGATATGATATTGCGGAATGATGTAATAGCCGTATTGCAGGACGCGGTCGAGCGCGCGCGTATGCGCGACAAGGCTCGCGCGGGTCTGGGCGTGGACCAGTTCGGTAATCAGCGCGTCAATGACCTTGCTCTTGACACCCAGGAGGTTGTCGCTGCCCTTCTGATCGGCCGCCGCCGACCCCCAGTAATCGCGCTGCTCGTTGCCCGGCGACAGCGATTCCGGAAACGACACGATCGTCATGCCGTAATCGAAATTGTTCATCCGTTCCTGGTATTGCGCGGTATCGATGACGCGCATCCGCGCGGTGATCCCGATCCGCTTCAGGTTCTCCACAAAGGGCAAGGTCACCCGCTCGAATTGCGGGTTGTCGAGCAGGATCTCGAATTGAAATGGCTGTCCGGTCTTGTCATTGACGAGCTGTTCTCCCTTGAAATGCCAGCCGCCCTTTTCCAATAACACAAGAGCCTTTTCCAGACCGTCACGCAATTGCTGGCGGTTCTTGTATTCGGGCGGGTCATATTCCGTGGTGAACAGGGCGGGCGGCAACTCCTTGCGGAACGGATCCAGGATCTGCAACTCCTCGCCCCGCGGCATGCCGGTGGCGGCCAGTTCGGAATTGTCAAAATAGCTGCGCGTGCGGGTGTACTGGCCATAGAACAGATTCTTGTTTTCCCAGTCGAAATCATAGGCGTAGGCGAGCGCCTCGCGCACAAGCGGGTCCTGAAAGATCGGGCGGCGCAGGTTGTAGCCAAACCCCTGCATACCGGAGGGCAGCCGGTTCGGGATCTCCTCCTTGATGATGAGGCCGGCGCTGAGCGCCGGGCTGGCGTAGCCGGTCGCCCAGTCCTTCGCCGCATTTTCGAGGCGTACATCGTAGTCGCCGGCCTTGAAGGCTTCGAGCGCGATGGTGGCGTCGCGGTAGTAGTCGTAGCGGATCGTATCGACGTTGTAGCGGCCTTTGTTGACCGGCAGCTCGGCGGCCCAGTAATCTTTGACGCGCGTATAGACGATCGACTGCCCCGGCCTCACCGCAGCAATCGTGTAGGGACCGCTGCCCAGCGGCGGCGTCAATGTCGGCTTGGTGAAATCCTTCCCCGCCCAATAGGCTTTTGACAGCACCGGCATCTGGCCGAGGATCACCGGCAATTCGCGGTTGTCGGCCGATTTGAAATAAAAACGCACGCCGTGCGCGCTTTCCTGCGCAACCCGGCTGACATCGCCGTAATAGCTGCGGTACATCGGCAGCCCCTTCTGCCGCAGGGTGTTGAAGGTCCAGATCACATCCGCGGGCGTCATCGGCGAGCCGTCGTGAAAGCGCGCGCCCGGACGCAACGTATAAAGGACCGAGAGATGGTCGGGGGCGAGGTCCATGCGTTCCGCAACAAGACCGTATTCGCTCTCCGGCTCGTCCTCCGAAGCGACCGCCAGCGTGTCAAAGATCATGTTGATGCCGGCGGCTGCGGGAACGCCGCTGATGACAAAGGGATTGAGCGTGCCAAAGGTGCCGGTCGCGGAAAAGCGCATCGTCCCGCCCTTTGGCGCATCCGGACTGGCATAGTCGAAATGGGTGAAATCGGGGCCGTATTTGAGTTCGCCGTAGAGCGATATGCCATAGGTCGCGGCGGCCCACGCCGCCCCCGCGGGCACGAGAAGCGCGAAAAGGGCGAAGGCAAGACCGGTCGATCTGCGCACGATGCCATTTCCTTTGGGCAACAAAGCGTAGTTCTGCATAACACGTTCCGGCTTGCTGATATCGCTCACATCAGCTCTTCAGCAGTTTGAAGCTCACCTGATAGCGATAGAAGGAGATCGAGGGAACTGAGAGCAGAGCCCAACGCATCTTCTGGTCATCTTCGAGCGCGATGATAGCCCCCTCGACGGTCTGATCGGCCTCGGCGATTTGCTCCTTGACAAAGCCCATATACCGGAGCACTTGGCCGACGACGACATCGCTTGCCCTGCCGCGTTTGAGTTCCACTACCAGAAGGCGCTTCTTGTCCTTGCCGACGGCGAGTATGTCTATCGGCCCCGCGTCCGTCGCATATTGCTGGCCCACAGGCTCGCCGTCCTCTTCATAAATCGAAAATTCCTTGCTGAGGATCGTCTGATTCCAATTGGCAACGAGGAAAGCCTCCAGATGCTTTTCCATCGCAAAGGCCGCAGGATCTTCTATATCCTGGCTCACGAAAGCGACGGAATTGGGCGTCAGTCCCTCACCGAGCAGAGCTTCGATTTCCGCACGGTGAGGCGTAACATTGCTCACGGCGCCAACACTGCCGGCAGCGTTTCGTAGGGACTCGCTCATCGCGGAACGTGCGATCACTGTGTCGAGCCACTCCACCTTCCTGCGGTGAGGCAACACCTGATCCGCCACATAGTAATAATCGCCGGCGATTTTGCCGACGCGGTAAGAACCCGTGCCGTCCGGGCAGAGCACAATGTCACCCTTCTTGATCCCCTTCGACACCGTCCATAACGCCCCGCAGGAGAGTCCGGCGCCAATTTTTGGCTTATCAGGGCGTTTGGCGAGATAAATCGGAATGAACTTTCTATTGAACTCCCGCCATATCTCCGGCAACTTTCCAGATAGATCCTCATTGATTCCATAATCAGCGCCAATGAAGCTGCCGCCCAAGCACTCATGAGCATATTGGCTTTTACGGCCCAACGTGATACGGTAATATTCTGTCATAGCACTATAATAGATCCCCCTTACAAGCACTTATCAGGCGCCATTGCAAGTATATAGAAGTAATACTGATCGACAAAATCAACCCGTATCGGGATTGCTTCGCCGCTTCGCTCCCTGTAATGACATAGACGGCATGGATTCCTACCATAGAGATCTGATATTAGTGAAGCAAATGGAACAGAGCCGCGAGACCGCCGATGGTCATGACCGTCTGGGCGAACATCCATTTCAGGATTTCGGCCTTGCCGGCGGCAATCTCCGTTCTGACGGTGGCGATGTCGCTTTTCAACTCGGCCCGCAACTCGGCAAGATCGGCCTTCGTCGCGACGTTTTCGCGGATTGCGTCAAAAATCTCGGCAGCAAGGTGTTCCGCCGCCTTGCGCTCAATTCCCGCCGCTTCAAAGGCGTTGGTCAAGTCCAGCCGGTCGGTCATGGGTGGTCTTCCTCCCTCAGGCTCAGCCGCCGAGAAGCTTGAGCGCCGCCTGATGAGCAGCCCCATCGCCGGCAGCCAGCACATGGCCGTCGCTGGCGAGATCGAGCGGTGCACCCCGCCAGTCGGTGATGACGCCGCCGGCGCCTTCGATGATCGGCCCCATCGCAGAGAAATCATAAGGCTTGAGACAAGCCTCGGCGACCAGATCGATAAAGCCGGCGGCGAGAAGGCCGTAAGCGTAACAGTCGGCGCCAAAACGCACCAGCTTGACCGCCGCGGAAAGCCGCGCAAAGGCGGGCGCGTCCGCGCCCCGGAACATGTCGGGCGAGGTCGCGAACAGGCTCGCGGCGGCGAGAGCAGGGCACGGCCGGGTGCGGATCGCGGTGCCGTTCAGTGTGGTCGGACGGCCCTTGGCGCCGACCCAGCGTTCGTCTGCGATCGGCTGATCGATGACGCCGAGGATCGGCCGCCCGCGTCGGGTGAGAGCGATCAGCGTGCCAAACAGCGGGACACCGCTGATAAAGGATTTGGTGCCGTCGATCGGGTCCAAGACCCAGACAAACTCGGCCTCGGGCCGCACCTCGCCGAATTCTTCGCCAAGGATGCCGTGCTCGGGGACATGCCGCTCGATCAGCGCGCGCATCGCGCTCTCGGCAGCGCGGTCGGCGGCGGTCACGGGGGTCAGGTCGGCCTTGTCGTCAACCGCGATCGGCGTTCTGAAATAGGGCCGCACCGCCGCTCCCGCGGCATCGGCGAGCGCTTCCGCCAAGCGCAAAAACCGGTCAAGCGGGACGGGCGGCACGGCCTTGTTCCCGGTTGCGCCCAGGGCCTATTTCCCGGGCTTATTTCAGCGTTTCGAGATATTTGATCACGTCGGCGCGCTCCTTTTCGCTGGGGAAGCCGGCAAAGGTCATCTTGGTGCCCGGGATCATCGCTTGCGGGTTGGTCAGCCACGTGTTGAGCAGTTCGGGCGTCCATTTTGGCCCCTTTTTCGCCTCCATCGCCGAGGAGAAGGAATAGCCGTTGCGGTCCTCACCCCGCGGGCTGCCGACAATGCCCCACAGATTGGGGCCGATCGCATTCGGCTGCCCTTTCTGCAAGGTGTGGCAGGCGGTGCAGATCTGCGCGTCCTGTTCGCCCTTTTTCGCGTCGGCCTTGGCCAGGAGGGCGGCAAAGGACGGCCCCGCGGGCTTGGCCGGCTTGGCGGCGGCCGCTGTCGGCTTTGGCGTCTCCGCGGCGAGCTTCTTCGCGAGCTCCTGCTCTGCCGCCACCCCGCCGGGGGTCAGGGTTTCGAGATAGGCGACGACATCGGCGCGCTTCTGCGGATCGGGGATGCCGGCAAAGGTCATCTTGGTGCCGGGGACAAAGGCTTGCGGGTCGGTCAGCCAGGTATCAAGCACCTGCGGCGTCAGTTTTGTCCCCTTCTTGGTCTTTTCCATGGCCGAGGAGAAATCAAAACCGTGGCGGCCCTCGCCCATCGCGGTTCCGGCGACATCCCACAAATTGGGGCCGATCCCGTTGGCGCCGCCCTTTGTAAAGGTATGGCAGACGGAGCACACCTGCGTCTCCTCTTCGCCCTTTTTCAGGTCGGCCTTGGCGAGCCGCAACCCGATCGGCGGCGGCCCGGCGGCTTTCGGCGCCTGGGCGGATGCGGTCTCGGTGGCGATCGGCACCGCAAAGACCGGCTTTTCCAGCTCCCGCGGCTTTACCAGCATGCTCCCGAGGATCGCCGCGACTTGCGCGATCAGGACGGCGGCCAGGATCGACCCAATGATCTTGTTCCACTCGAAGGACGACATCGACGACCTTTCGACCTGTGGGAGTTCGGGCGACAGGCCACCCTCTGTGCCCCCGCAGCGGGAGCGGCCGGATCTGTCCGGTGCGAGAGAAGATCGGATTCCCCCCGGCAACTCAAATGAATTATCAGGCTTCCGGCGCACGCACGAAGCGGGCATCTTGTCGCTGCCGAGTCCTGCCGAGACCCCCGTGAGCGCTGCGCTGCCGCAAAACCCGATCATCCTCATCCCCGCCCGCCTCGCCTCGACGCGGCTGCCGAATAAGCCGCTCGCCGAGATCGCCGGCGCGCCGATGATCGTCCACGTCTGGCGCCGCGCGCTCCTGGCCGGGGTGGGGCC
>JBOHMF010000081.1:0-12744 GCA_050730055.1 Allostellaceae bacterium | reverse complement strand
GTCCTCGCCTGCGCGGCCAACGTTGCGCCGGCGACCCTCAACGCCATCGTCGCCGTCGAGAGCGGCGGCCGGCGATGGGTGCTGCACGACAACACCGCCGGCCGCCGCTATCACGCCCGCAGCCAGGCGCAAGCCGCCGCCTGGGCACGCTGGCTGATCGCTCGCGGCCATTCGGTCGATGTCGGACTCGGCCAGATCAACAGTGCGAACCTGCGCCGCTATGGCGTCGATCCTGCCGCCGAGCTCGACCCCTATACCAATCTCCGGCTCGCCGGGCGGATTCTGACCACCGATTACAGGGCCGCCGTGGCGCGTTGGCGGCCGGGACAATGGGCCTTGCTCCACGCCCTCAGCGCCTATCACCACGGCTCGCTCACGCTCGATACGGCTTACCTCGCCCGCTATCATGACCGCGGCGGCCGGTCCGCCGCGGTCGATGCCGCCGATCGCCCGGTGCCTGTCGGATATCATTTTATCTCCCCGACGGTTGTCCGCATGCGCCAGGCCGCGCCTCGGATCGAGGCGCAGGATGATGCGGTTTATCGCCAGGCCGCGCTCAACATCGCGATCCACTGATCACCGACCCAACCCTCGGGCGCGCTCGCGTTGGCGCCGCCGCTCCCGCTTCTTCAGCTCCCGCTCCGCATCCTCGTCGCCAGCCTCGGCTTCCCGCTCAAGGAACTGCTCCCATGACAGGACCGGGTTCTTCTCCCGCGCCGCGCGCCGCTCGCACCGAGATTGCTCGGCCAAAGCGGCGCGGTCCTGCCGCTGCTTGCCTGATCATCAGCGTCCGCATGCACCCAAGGTCACCCGCCGCGTGGATGATCGACGCACTTGTGACCGGGCCGGACCACCGTACCTGAGCGCCGCCGTCAAGGGCTTCGCTCTCGTCGCTGCTCGCGGGAAGGGATCGGGACGAAGGGCGTCCCGATCATCGCCATGGCACCCCCAGTGCGGAGCGGCGAACAAAGGACGGGACGGGGCAGGAATTTCGCCCTGATTCCAAATTGGGTCATTCGGGGCTTGATTCCAAAATGGGATCATCCTATATGTCGGGGATCCTGCGGAGGCAGGGGTTAACTTGTGCGGAGAGGATGCCCATGGGAAGCAAATGGGCGAGAAGAAAGGGTGCACATGCATGTAATCTCCCGCAAGAGATTGATTGAGTTCTGGACAGCGAACCCTGAGACGAAAAAAGCGCTGAGTGCATGGTTGAGTATCGCCGAGGCGGCGGAGTGGAAGGGTCCAGCAGAAGTAAAAAATATCGATCCCAAATCTAGTATAGTCGCCAATAACCGTGTAGTGTTTGATATCTTGGGAGGTCGGTACAGGCTGGTTGCGGCGATCCGTTATTCCTCTGGGGTTGTGTATATCCGGTTCCTCGGAACGCACTCGGAATACGACAGGATAGACGCCGAGAAGGTCTGATTGGGATTAATAGAGACCGGCGCTGCAATGCGCCGGTCGGGAGGTCTGGACAGCGATTTGTTTAGGCCACGGTGATCAAAGGAATAGAGAAATGGTCGTCAGGCCGATTCGGAACGATGTAGACCACGCCGCAGCGCTGCGGCGCATCGAAGAGTTGTGGGAAGTACCAGAGAGTTCGGAGGAAAGCGACGAGCTCGAGGTGCTTGCGACTCTGGTGAGTGTCTACGAACGCAAGCGCTGGCCGATTGAAGCGCCTGACCCGGTTGATGTTTTGCGCTACGTGATGGACCAGCGCGGCCTCTCGGCATCAGATCTTGTTCCTTACATCGGGCAGCGCGGGCATGTCTACGACATCCTGAACCGCCGTAGGCGCCTCTCACTCACCATGATCCAGCGGCTCCGCCAGGGGCTCGGCATCCCCGGTGATCTCCTTGTTCAGCCGGTGCGGCTTGCAGCGGAATAGGTACGGCTGATTCTGATATCGGAGAACCTAAGCCCCGCCCTCGCCGGTGGGGCTTTTTTGCTGCCGCATCAGCGAGCCGATGATTGCGCGTCGGTACGTAATCGACTTCGGCGTCCGTCAACGGCCGCCCGAATTGGGGAGCATGCCAAAATGTGGGGCACCCTACGCCGCCCCGGCCTTGTCCTGGTAGAGGTGCCGCGTGTCGAGAGGCTTTGGAACGGGGTTGGGGCTCATGACGGCAAAAGCAGAATCTTTCGGCAACTTGCGACATTGGGCTGCAGCGGCTTGGTGGCGAGTGCACTCTGCCGTCTGACCAAAATATCCGGCGGGGTCTGCGATATTGAGGCTCTGGCATCGGCGAATTAGATCACCGAGGTCCGATCGTGCATCACGACCAGAACGTCTTTGAGAGTTTTTAATTCTCCGAACAGGAGACTACCATGCCACAGGATCGCCGTGAGAACGAACTCACCGACCCGCCCAGCGAGCGTGAAAAAGTTATGCGCGAGCTCGACGACCTGATCGAAGAGCTGCGTCAGGATAGCGAAAGCTTTGCTTCTCGGAACCAAAGAACAGCGCGGGAGATCAACATCGAAGTCGACGACCTTGAATTGGATGAATTCCACAACGAAGGCCTCGACCGCGCGCAGAACGACGTTATCAATAACCCGGGCGAGGCAGTCGCGGACACCAGCAGGGACAAGGTGCTCCAAGATCTTCGCACTCAACTGGAAAAGGTAACGATGAAGCTGGTGGAGGCACAACCCGGCGCCAAGACGTACAACCTGCAACGCTTCCTTGCGATCTTTTCCATCTTGTCGGCCACCTCGGCCTCGGCATCGCTGATCTACAACGCCATCCACGCCGCCCAACAGAACCAGCCGCAACCCGCGCCGTTGCCGCCTGACACCGTCGCTAAGGTGCGCGAACTGGTTCGCGCCTGGAATGACGAGTGCGACGTCAAGTACTGGAACGACCTTGCCAACTATGTGTCCCTGTCCGATCCGCAGGTGCCGCTGACGCTGGCCGACCAAATCCTGTTCATGAACTATACCATCGACCTGTCGCCGGCCGGCACGGTTTGGATTTGGGACAGCGGGCAGGACATCGTTGACCTGGTTACCCAGTTGGTGGGCGCCTACAACGGCTCGCAAAGCAGTGCGACGATGTACCGGCTGGCGCCGACGCTGACCTATCATGGGCAGCCGATTCCCCGTGCCGTCACCGCGGGGCTGCTGCGTTACGCGCTTAGCCATATCATCGTGCTCTACTCCGCGGCCATGGTGACGGACGGGATGCGAAGCGTGCAGCTTCCGCCAGCACCGCATGGCTTGGGGGCAAGCGAAGGCGGCTCCGGCGACGAAGGTTTGAGCGAAGCGCCGGACGACGCAGACAAACATGTCGAGGAAGATGCGAACGAGGCGCGCCGCGAGGAGGAGAACTTCGCCTCGCACCTCCGCGAGGTGAAAACCGAGGTCACCCAGACACTGTCCAGCATCGAAACCACCAGCTTCAACGCCGACAACGTCGAATCCGCCTGGTCCGAATGGGTTGAGGTTCCGAACACTGCAGTGGCGGATCCGGCCCCCGACTCCCGGCTGCAAGCGCTGGAGAAGCAGCTAACCCAGGTCACCGACGATGTCTCCAAGGCCAAGGACTCGAACAAGCAGTACAATGTCAGGCGCTATCTGGCGGCCTTCTTTGGCATCTCCATCGCCGCCGCCGCCGCGATCGCGCTGATGGAATACATGACCCGCAAAGCCAACGGGCAACCCACTGACGACATCCCGCCGATCCCGCCGGAAACGCTCGATCAGATCCGTCAGCTCGTCCAGGGGTGGAAGGCGCAAAGCGATACAGATTACTGGAACAGCCTGGCGACCTATGTCGAGAAGAACCCCGGTTCACTCAGCCTAGCCGACCAGGTCGTGTTCATGAACTACACGGTTCAGTTGTGCCCGCCTGCGGAACCTTTCCTGTGGGACCAGGCAAAGGACAAGGCGGCGCTGGCCGACCAACTGGTTGCCACCAGCAAGAATGGCACCGACCTGCCGGGCATGTACCGCAGCCTGTCCACGCTGCAATATGATGGCGCCCCGCTGCCCCGCGCGGTTACCGCCGATGTCGTACGGCTGGCTCTCGCCTGGTTGATCCCGCAGCCCGCCGGGCCTTTGCGCGGTCGCCCGGCAGGAATGAGCCTGGTCGGCAAGCGGCGACCGTTGGGCGACCCGGCCGCCCGCCCGGCGGCAAGCCCGCCGAATGGCATCCCGGTGCAGTTGCAGCCCCGCCTGTACGTGGCCGAGGTGATGCCGGGTGTTAACCGTGTCGCCTACACTCGCGACCTCTACGCGCTGTTCCGGCCCGCCGGTGTCAATAATCCGGCCGCGCTTTCTGCTGCCCACCAGTACGTCCAGCCCGAGACCTGCCCCTTTATTCTCTCTGACGCCGACGCCACTATCACCCGGCTGCCGACGCCAGCGGCGCGGCGGGTGCGGGACAGGATTGACCAGCTGATCAAGACTATCGAGGCGGTTTACCCGGTTCCCGCCGAAGAAACCATCAAGGCTTCATCCGCGACCTACCTGATGGAACCCAGCGGCGACCTTCCCGTCGGCACTGTGGTCTATATTCGCCGTACCAACGCGGCGTTGGTGTACTTCGTGCTGCCGCACATCATGGTCGACCCGGCAACGGGCACACCATCCCTCGTGGGGCTCGACGGCCCCGCGGTGGTGGCATACAAGCGCCCCGCGATGTCGATCGAAAGCGCCGGGAGCAGTGCAGCCTCCATCGCATTGTCGGTGGCGGGGAACCTCGTCTGGGCGTTGCCCCCGCCGTGGGGGCCGATTTCTGCCGGTGCCCTGACGCTCATTCAACTGTTGCTTGCCCAGGACAGCTACAGGCCGAACCAGTTCAGTCTGGTAGTGCAGCAGTTGGAGCAATTCATACAGCAGCGCGACGTCAATAACGATGCCACGCACGTCAAGAGCCTGGCAGACTGGATGCAAGCGCAGACGTTCGTTCTTGCATCGACTCAGGTTGACAACTCGACCTACATCACCTCCACACTGCTGCCCGAATTGCGCAAGATGGTCGCGCCAGGCGATGAGAGTGTTTACAATGCGATCTACGATCTGGAAAACAACCTGAGCGTCCCTGGTGCGTTCGACATTCTGGTGCTCGGCGTGAGCATCTATCTCCTGGCGCTGAAGATGATCGTCCAGCTCGACGCTCAGTTGGCATCGACAGCACACAACGCCGGGGACGATGCGAGCTTCGCCTCGTACACCGATCTGTGGCTCGCCGACTACAGCAACTTCCTCGCCGCGGTCAACGGGTTCAGCCAGAACAGCGTCACCACTGCCGGATGGGCCACGCGGATCGCTAACCACATTAACGATTTCTACAACGCAAGACTGGCGCAGATCAGCGAACCATACCGCTACAATCAACAGAAGTGGGTCGTGGCGACCGGCGGCGGCAGTACCGGTACTTCCGGATATTGGGTGGACAACTGGGGCTGGACCTACAAGGATAGCGGGGCCGGCGACAGTGACGTGACGAACTTCGCCGGTGATACCTTCACCGGCGGGGACTGCTGCCATGGCTCGACGCGCGTAGAGCATGCCGACCTGGTGCAGCAGGCCCGGGACGCGCATGTCCAGGCGGTGAGCGCGCAACTGGATATCGCCTATGCCGACACCGTCAACACCGTCAAGAAATGGGTGGCCTCGATCAAGCAGTGGAACCAGCACTTGCCGCCTCGCCCGCCGACAGCGGCTCCAACGGTGGCCGACGGCAGCGGCACGGTCCCAATCGGCAACTGGGTGGGTGGGGCAGCGGTGCGCTACGCCGTAGCCTTCGCCAACCAGTCCGGCCCGTCGCAGGTCGGGCCATGGTCGGGATTCAAGGCGATCACCACCAAGGCGTACGCGGTGTTGTCCGACCTACCGACCGATAGTCTTGCGATGACTATCAACCGGTGGATCTACCGCCAGTTCCGCAGTGCCAACGGCACCGTGGAACCGATTCGGATCGTCGGCATTACCAACGCGACGGTCACCAACTACGAAGATAAGAAAGAGTAACGATCCCAGCAATTCTGCATTGGATGGGGTAGGTTGAGGATACGTGCAAAAGTTGGTCACAAGCCCCGGGCAATCCGATCGGCATGTCGTCCAGGAGGGTTGGCCTTTCTGGACGACGAGTATCTGTCTCCCATCTCATTGGAAACACGCTTGTTTGTAGCGACCATCGGCGAGACCATTTCCGGACACGGTGATGAACTCACCGGGAAATGCGTGATGCGGGCCGGCTGGCCGTCGATGAGCAATAGTGCCAAGCCGCTGTTGTGAAACGGACTTCGGCGACGCGGTGCTCTTGTGACCAACTTTTGCACGTATCCTCAACCTACCCCATGTTCGGCGACTGAACCAGCTGGAACGCGTTGGCGAGACCCTGTGCGCGGCGCTGAACGAATTGGCGGTGATGGCGCCGGACTGGTTGCGAGCACTGGCGCCGGCCGACTGGTATGAGCGTTATGGCCGGCGGGTGGAGAATTACCGCTTGCCCAAGACCGACGCCGCGCGCCTTGAGTATGCAGCCATGATCGGCGCGGACGGCCATGATCTGCTGACGGCGATTGACGCCGCCAAAGATCAGCCGTGGCTGACGCATCTGCCCGCAGTGCAGGTTGTGCGCCAGGTCTGGGCGATACAATACATCGAGGAGGCGGGGCGGCTGCGGTGGCGCGCCAAGGCTGAAATGCCGGCACCTGCGGAGCAGATCTGCTCGCCCTACGATCCGGCCGCCCGATACAGCACCAAGCGTGACATTTCCTGGGTCGGCTACAAGGTGCATCTCACTGAGACCTGCGATGCTGAAAGGCCGCGCATCATCACCAATGTTGAGACCACGCCGGCCTCGACTCCGGATGACAACATGCTGACCGTCGTGCACCACTCGCTGCAGCAGCGGGCGCTGTTGCCGTCCGAGCACCTGGTCGACAAGGGCTACACGGACTCGCACGTCCTGGTCGACAGCCAACAGCAGTACGGGGTCACCATCATCGGGCCCGTCGCCGACGATCCCAGCTGGCAGGCCCGCTCCGACGACGGGTTGACCAAATCGCAGTTCCTGGTCGACTGGGATCGACAGGTGGTCACCTGCCCGGCCGGCAAGCAGAGCATCTCATGGCTGCCGAACACCTGGCCCGAGAACGGCATGATGTTCGAGGCGCGGTTTGCCCGAAAGGATTGTACGCCCTGCGCACTGCGTTCGCGCTGCACCCGAGCAAAGACCGAGCCCCGGATCATCGGGCTGCAGGCGCGTGAGCATTATGAGGCCTTGCAATCGGCCCGCCAACATCAGACGACCGAGGAGTTCCGGCACAATTATGCCGCGCGGGCCGGGATCGAAGGCACCCATGCGCAGGCTATCAGTCGTTGCGGAATACGCAGGTGTCGCTATCTCGGGTTGGCCAAAACCCATCTGCAGTACGTGATCACGGCCGCTGCTGTCAATCTGGTCAGGATCGCGGATTGGCAGAGTGGTGTCCCGGTGGCCAAGACGGCCTTGTCGTAACCTGCGTGCCGAAAGTGACGCCAAGGGAAGTATTTTATTTCAAAGCGTTGCACCTCCGCCCCTTGGGACCGCTAAACCGCTTGCTGGAACGCGATGACACGTTCAGCCGGATTGTGCCGCGGCGCGCCGGCAGACCCATACCTTTTGAACTTCAGTCACTGCGCAGGTGGCGTACGCCGGAAGCGCTTCTCCTGCCGATTGGGGTGGCGCTGGCGCGGTTCGTGTGCACCGAGGACTTCTCGAACGTGAAGGCCTGCGAGAGCCCGGCATGCACGCTCCTCTTCGCCGATTACACACGAGGGCATGTGCGACGATGGTGCAGCATGGCGATCTGCGGGAACCGGGCAAAGCAGGCAACTCACCGGCATCGGCTCAAGGCACGCCAACGATAACCCGGATGTTCAGTTCGTATAGCACCGGCCAAGGTCGAAGCGGTCGCACGTAGCCGAAAGCGGGCAGCATAACAATTTGTGGGGTGGTTCGATCATGCCTTCCGCCGTGACAGTGGCTCTCGGGGGTGCCGCCGTCCGACCTCGGAGAGGCGCTCCGCACTCCCTTATGCTCCTGCGAAAAAATCGCTTGCATGATAAAATCTTCACTCTTATATAGCTTGCAACATGCAAGTGAATGGAGAGCGATCCGATGCGGCGCAAGAGCTTTGGCAACATGCAATGCCCGATCGCCCGCAGCCTGGAGCGGGTCGGCGAGTGGTGGAGCATCCTCATTCTCCGGGATGCCTTTCACGGTCTGACCCGGTTTGATCAGTTTGAGGAGAGCCTCGGGATCGCGCCCAACATGCTGGCGCGGCGGCTCACTTCCCTGGTCGAGGCGGGTTTGTTGGAACGCCGCCGCTACAGCGAGCGCCCGCCGCGCGACGAGTATGTATTGACCGCGGCCGGCCGCGACTTCCGCCCGGTGCTGTGGGCGCTGCTCGCCTGGGGCAACAAGCATTTCGCCCCCGAGGGCAAGAGCCTGGTGGTCATCGACAGCCGGACCGGGGAGGAAGCCGAGCCGGTGCTGGTGGACCGCAAGAGCGGCCGCCCGCTTGCCGCACCGGATTTCCGCTCGGCCGCCGGCCCGGCCGCCGACGCGCGCACCCGGCAGCGCCACACCCCTCTCGCGCGATAGCCAACATCCTATCAATCGGCCGCCACGCCGATCCCCCGGCGGGATCGCGCATGATCGTCGGCTTGCGATGGAGACCGTGATGGAGACCGTCGCCCTTGAACGCGTAGCGACCGCCGCCCCGGTGAAAAACCGGTTCAAATCCGGACGCAAGACCCTGCTGCTGGCCGGCCTCGTGCTCGCCCTCGCTATGGGGGGTGCCGGATACGGCCGCTACTGGTGGACCACCGGCCGTTTTATCGAGACGACCGACGACGCCTATGCCGGCGGCAACATCACCGCGGTGGCACCACATATTGCCGGTTTTGTCGCGCAGATCCTGGTCAGCGACAATCAGCGCGTGCATGCCGGACAATTGCTGATCCGTCTCGATCCGCGCGATTTCCGGACCGCCCTCGGCAGCGCTCGGGCGATCGCGACCGGGCGGCGCGCGGCGCTCGCCGGGCTCGAAGCGCAATACGTGATGCAACAGGCGATGGTCCGACAGGCTGAGGCCGATCTCAAGGCCAAGCGCGCGCAGGCCGCCTTCGCCGGCCAAGACGCCCAACGCTATCGCAGCCTGGCGTTGACCAGCTTTGGCACAAGGCAGAATGCGGAGCGGGCCGCCGCGCTTGACGCGTCGGCGCAGGCGACCGCCAAAGCCGCCCGGGCGGGTCTCACCGCCGCCCGCCAGCAATTGACAGTCCTTGACGCCGAGATCGCCGAAGCGCGCGCTGGCGTCGGCCAAGCCAAGGCGGACCTTGCAGCCGCCCGTCTCAATCTCGGCTACACCGCGATCCGCGCGCCGATCGACGGCACTATCGGCAACCGGGCCGCGCAGGTCGGCGCCTATGTCGCGAGCGGGGCATACCTGTTGAGCGTGATCCCGGCGCACGGGCTGTGGGTCGACGCCAATTTCAAGGAGGATCAGTTGGCGCGGATACGGCCGGGGCAGGAGGCGACGGTCGTCGCCGACGTGCTGCCGGGCCAAGTCTTCCACGGCCATGTTCTGAGCCTCGCGCCAGGGACCGGGGCGGTCTTCAGCGTCATCCCGCCGGAGAACGCCACCGGCAACTTCACCAAGATCGTCCAGCGCGTGCCCGTCCGCATCGCGCTCGATGATGGGGCGGCGACGCTCGGGCCGTTGCGGCCGGGTCTGTCGATGACGGTCAGCGTCGATACCAAGCCTGGGGCACAGGCCGGGGAATAAGGCAATGCCGGAATCGACCACGCACTGGCTGAAGGGCCTCCTGCCGTTTGTCGTGATGTGCGTCGGCATGTTCATCGCGCTGCTCGACATCCAGATCGTCGCCTCGTCCTTGCAGGACATCGGCGGCGGGTTGTCAGCGGCGCAGGACCAGATCGGCTGGGTGCAGACCGCCTATCTGATCGCCGAGATCATCGTCATCCCGCTCTCGGGCTGGCTGACCCGGGTGTTCTCGACGCGCTGGCTGTTTGCCGCCTCGGCGGCCGGCTTCACCGTGGCGAGCCTCCTCTGCGGTCTCGCCTGGAATATCGAGAGCATGATCGTGTTCCGGGCCTTGCAGGGGCTCTTGGGCGCCTCGATGATCCCGACCGTCTTCACGTCGTCGTTTCACTATTTCCAGGGGCCGCGCCGGGTCTATTCCGCCGCCGTGGTCGGCACGATCGCCTCGGTGGCGCCGACCTTGGGTCCGGTCATCGGCGGCTGGATCACCGATACCCTGAACTGGCACTGGCTGTTCTATGTCAACGTGGTGCCGGGCGTCGCGGTCGCGATCCTCGCCGCGCTCCTGGTCAGGATCGACGAGCCCGATTGGAAATTGCTGAAAGACGCCGACTACTCCGGGATCGCCCTGATGGCGGTCGCGCTCGGCACGCTCGAATACGTGCTCGAAGAGGGTTCGCGCTGGAACTGGTTTGACGATGCGACGATCCGGAATTGCGCATGGATCGCGGCGATCGCCGGCGTGCTCTTCGTCATCCGCAGCCTGACCTTCGCGCGTCCCGTCGTCGATCTGCGCGCACTCGGCAACCGCAATTTCCTGCTCGGCTGCATCCTCTCCTTTGTCACCGGCATCGGCATCTTTTCGACGATCTATCTGACGCCGCTGTTTCTCGGCTATGTGCGCGGGTTCAGCGCCTGGCAGACCGGACTCGCGATCTTCTCGACCGGCGTCGCCTCGCTGATCGGCGTGCCAGTCTATGTTCTTCTGGCGCGCAAAATCGACCTGCGCTGGCTGATGATGTTCGGCTTGGCCTCGTTCGGCCTCTCGATGTGGAGCTTCAGCTACATCACCCACGACTGGGGCGCCGGGCAGCTGCTGGTGCCGCAGATCCTGCGCGGCTTCCCGCAGGTCTTCGCGGTCGCCCCGGCGGTGATCCTCGGTCTCGGCAGCATGCCGCCGGAGCGGCTCAAATACGCGAGCGGACTGTTCAACATGATGCGCAATCTCGGCGGCGCGGTCGGCATCGCCGTATGCGGCGCGATCCTCAATGCGCAGACCAATTTTCACTTCGAGACGATCGCCTCGCATCTGACGCCGGCGAACGGCCCGATGGAGCGGCTGCTCGCCGGCCTCACGCAGCGCTATGGCGCGCTCCCGGGAAGCCTCGATGGGGGTCACATCGCCGCCTTGAAACAGCTCTGGTTGCTCGCCTATCGCGAAGCCTCGACGCTTGCCTATGCCGACGCCTTTCGCGCGATCATGCTCGCCTTTATCGTCGCCACTTTTCTGGTTCCGCTGCTGCGCCAGGTCGCGGCGGCAAAAGCGCCGCCCGCGGCTTCGCATTGATCGTCATTGATGAGGAGGTTGTCGTGACACAGATCCCCTATCGCATCGCCCTGATCGTCGGGGCGGGTTCCGGCATCAGCGCCTCGGTGGCCCGCGGCTTGGCGGCGGCGGGCCTCAAGGTCGGGCTGGCGGCGCGCCATATCGAGAAGCTGGCGCCGCTCGCAAGCGAGATCGGCGCCGAAACCTTCGCCGCCGATGCCTCGGATCCGGCCGCGGTCGCGCGCCTGTTCGCCGATGCCGACCGCCGGCTCGGCGAACCCGATGTCGTGCTCTACAACGCCGGCGCCCGCGCGCACGGCCCGATCGCCGAACTCGACCCGGAGGCGGTGCGCAAAGCCATCGAGATATCGGCCTTGGGGAATCATGCGCCGTCCAGCAGGCGGCACGGCGCATGATTCCCCAAGGCCGCGGTGCGATCCTGCTGACCGGCGCCAGCGCCAGCGTCAAGGGCTATCCGCATTCGGCCGCCTTCGCGATGGGCAAATTCGCGCTCCGTGGCCTGGCGCAGAGCACCGCGCGCGAACTCGGGCCCAAGGGGATCCATGTCGCCCATTTCGTCATCGACGGCGGAGTGCGCAGCGCCCGCCGGCCGGACCCGCCGGACCACCCGGACAGCACCCTCGATCCCGACGCGATCGCCCAGACCTATATCGAAATCCTGCGCCAGCCAAAGAGCGCCTGGTCCTTGGAGGTCGAGCTGCGACCCTGGGTTGAGACCTTCTGAACCGGAGGCTCCATTGGAATACAGGAACGCAACCGCCACCGTGATCGGCGCCGGAGATTACATTGGCGCCGCGATCGCCCGGAAATTCGCGGCCGAAGGGTTCGCCGTCTTCGCCGGGCGCCGGCGAGGCGAGAAACTGGCGCCGCTGGTCGCCGAAATCGAAGCCGCAGGCGGGCGAGTCACCGGCCGCCCGCTCGACGCCCGCAAGGAGGCGGATCTCGCCGCCTTCCTGCGCGATGCGGACCGGGCGGCGCCGCTCGAAGTCTGCATCTTCAATATCGGAGCCAACGTCAATTTCCCGCTGCTGGAAACCACCGAGCGCGTGTTCCGCAAGGTCTGGGAACTGGCCTGTTACGCCGGTTTTCTGACCGGCCGCGAGGCGGCGCGGCTGATGCTGCCGCGCGGGCGCGGCAACATCTTCTTCACCGGCGCCACCGCCGGCCTGCGCGGCGGCATCGGCTATGCCGCCTTCGCCAGCGCCAAGTTCGGCCTGCGTGCGGTGGCGCAGAGCGCGGCCCGCGAACTCGGGCCCAAGGGCATCCACGTCGCCCATCTGATCATCGACTGCTGCGCGGCAATCAAGGTGAGAGGAGCGCGGCGATCAGGATGAGAAAGCCTCGCCGGATCAGCAACGGAAGGAGGGCGTAGCCCGACTGAGGGTGCGAATC
>JBOHMF010000080.1:0-12805 GCA_050730055.1 Allostellaceae bacterium | reverse complement strand
TTCGAGCAGCAGCACTGAAACCTCGGGGTCGGCGGAAAGCCGGTTGGCGAGAACGCAGCCGGCCGGCCCCGCGCCCACGATCACATAATCAAAGCTGCCGATCTCCTGGGTCTCCGATCCCCGCTCCGCCGCCATGACCGCTTCCTCTGCCGCGCCGCGCCGCGTGTCTGCGCGATCCGGCATGTTTGCGCGCAGGATGCGGAAGGTCCAGCGTTGCGGTGGCGGGTTTCGCGTCTGCAGCGACCGGTGCGGCCTCAAACCGGATCGGCTCGCTCGCGGTGCCGTGCATCTTGCGCAGATAAAGCCGCACACCGTCGATCACCATGCGCAAGGACCCGGCCGTGGCGGGTCCCTCGGCCACCGCTCGCGCGACTAGCGGCGAATCCTCGATCTCCCATGGCATAAAACCGGCGGCCGCGCCCGCCGGGCGCGCCCAGATCGCGGGGTAGGGGCGCCCGAACAGCACCCCCTTCAGCGGCTCGCGGCCGACCAGAAAAAAATCCATCAGATCCCGGTTGCCGGCGCTGAGCACGACATCGAGCAGGTCGAGCGATACCGTCACCGTCGCGGGCCAGGCGAACTTGCCGAGGCGAAAACCGAGATCGATATCGGGGCCGATAAAATCGGTCTGCGTCTTGCCGCCGCCGCGCGCCAACTCCGGCACCTCGATCTCGATGTTGGGCGCGGGGAAGCAGGCGAGCCAGGCGCTCCCTTTGAGCCGCAGCGGCAGATCGGCGAGGTATTCCGCCTCATAGGCAGCCATCGCGTTGAAATGGGCGCGCATCAGGAGGGTCACCTCTTCCGGAGACGCCGGGGCGGCGGCAAAGATCACCTCGTCGCCCATGAATTTCCACACCGAGACCTCGGGCAGACTGTCCTCGGTGAGAAACCCCATCCCGACCTGGCCGATCATCATGATCGGGAAATTGCGGAAAAAATCGCGGAACACGTCGAGCCACAGGGTCCCGCGCCGGGGCGTCAGACCGGTTTTGAACTCGGTCGATCCCGCCACATCGACCGACAGAAACAGGCGGATCACCGGCCCCCTCCTCGCCGCCGCATGGCCGTTCAGGCAAAGCGCGCGAGCGCTGCCGCGCGGTCCGGCTCGACCGTCAGGATCGACAGAAAGCCGCTGACCCGGAAGACTTCCGCAATCGCCGGCTTGAGCCCGCACAGCACAAAGACGCCGCCCTGCGCCTTCACCTTTTTGGCGGCCAGCAGCACCACCCTGAGACCGGCGCTGCTGACATAAAGGAGCGCCGAGAAGTCCATCACCAGGCCGTGCGGCGAGCGGGTCAGCTCGTCCAGCATCTCCTGCTCGAACGCGGGCGAGGTGTTGGCGTCGAGCCGGCCGGCCGGCTCCAGCACGGCGGGACACGTGGCTTCGCTCATCTTTTCTCCTCTTTCTGCCGCGCGGGCGGGCGCGCCGGCAAAGGGTTGCCGCAGGGTGATGCGGTTGCGGCCGCCGCTCCGCCAATAGGCGACCGCGCCGATCATTTCTTTGACAAGGTGGATGCCAAGACCGCCAGGGCTGCGCTCATCGATCCCGGCGACGGTATCGACCGGGGCGCGGGCAAAAGGATCAAAGGCGGCGCCGTCGTCCTCAATGCCCACAGTCACGGCCGCGCCGGTCACGCTCACGGTCACCTGGATCAGGTGCCGGCCGCCGTCGTCATAACCGTAGCTGATGATGTTGGTCAGCAGTTCCTCGATGGCGAGGTTGACGCGAAAGATCGTGTCGCCAGGCACGTCAAGGGATTGCAGGAATCCCTCGATCCGGCTCGCGAGCGGGGCGATGTCCGCGAGCCGGTTGGCGAGCACCTGGAAGAGTTCGCCGGAGAGATCCATCGTCGCGGCTTGCTCGGTAAGGCTTTGAACGTCGGCATGTTACGGCCGATCCCCTGGCGTAACGTTAACGGGGTGGCAATCCCCTTGAGGGCACGATGGCCGCGCTCCTGCTCCTGTTGCGAAAGACGATCGGTTGTTCCCTTCCTGCCACCGCCGCCGCGACGACCAGGCGTCGCGATCCAGACGCCCGCGCTGGCCCGTCTGCCTCCTGGCGGCAGCGCTCGCCGTGCCGCTCTGGAGCGCCGGCGCGCGCGGCGGCGTCCTCGACGATATTGCCCGCACCGGGGTCCTCGTCGCCGGGACGCGCGCCGATTCGCCGCCCTTCGGCTTTCGCGACGGAGAAGGAAACCTCGTCGGTTTTTCGGTCGATATCCTGAAGGAAATCACCGCGGCGCTGGCGCAATCGCTGCACAAGCCGGTCCGGCTTGTCCTGCGGGAAACCACGCCCGAATCGCGGATGCACATGATCCATACGCGCCTCATCGAGATCGAGTGCGGCATCACCACCCCGACCTGGGCGCGACAGAAGAAGGCGGACTTCTCGATCCCGTTTTTTGTCAACGGCACGCGCATCCTGACCCGGCGCCGCTTTGGCGGCACGGTGGAGGCTCTCGCCGGCAAGACGGTCGGCGTCGTGGCGGACGGGACGACGCGGCAGGCTGTCCTGGGCGCGGTGCCGCAAGCGGTGATCGTCGAGGTTCCCGACATGACGCAGGGCATGGCGCTGTTCCGCGCCGGCAAGATCGATGCGCTCTCCAACCTCAGCGTGGTTCTGCGCGGCCTGCTGACGCCGGCCGACGACAAGAGCCGCCTGATCATGCTGCCGCGCGACGGGGCGCTCGAATACGAGCCGATCGCCTGCATGCTGCCGCGCGACGATTCCGCTTGGCGGATCTTTGTCGATCACGTCATCGCGCGCGATCTGCAGGGAGCCGCGGATTATGACGGCCGCTATGTCGCGATCTACAACAAATGGTTCGGCCCCGGCGCCATGCTGCCGATGCCGCTCGATCACAGGGTGGTCCGGCTGCTGACGGCGGCAGCGTACTGGATCAACTGACCTCGCCGTCCGGCCGAGATACCGCGATGCCGCTGCGTGCGCGAATCACCCTCCTGATCGTGGTGCTGCTGAGCGTGGCCGTTCTCGGCAACGCCACCCTGCTCGTGCTGCTGGACAAAGAGGCGGCGTTGCAGCGCGCGCAGAGCGACGGCGTGGCAATCGCCCGCCTGCTGGCCGGCGGCGTGGCGATCGCCGAGCACCTGCCGGACATCGTCGAGGGGCAGATCAGCCGCCAGATGATCGCCGAAGCGGCGCTCGCGGCGCAACTCGTCGATCTCGCGCGCGCGCAAGGGTTGACGGACGTGGCGATCGAGAGCCGCCTGGCAGACATCGTCGCCCGAACGCCGATAAGCCGGATCGTGGCGCTCGATCGCGACGGGCGGATCACACTGAACGCGGCAGAGACGTACCAGTTTCCCGCCGCCCGCCAGAGCGATTCTGCGCTCGCCGAGGCTTTTGCCGGCGTCGCGCCCGGCAAGCGCTGGGCGCAGGCGCCATCGCTTTCCCTGGCGGGGCATCCGGCGGCGATGCGGTTTGCCGGGGTGCGCGCCCCGCACGGCGACGGGCTGGTGATCATCGGCCAGACGACGACCGCGGCGCGGGCCTTGAGCCGCGAGATCGGACCGGAGCGCAACATCTCGGCGATGATCGGCACCGCCGGCATCGAGGGCATCTGGATCTTTGGCGAGGGACAGCGCCTGCTGGCCCGTTCGGTCATCCGCGGCGACCGGGCGGTAGCCGCGACGCCGCGCGAGAGGGCGAGCGTTGCCGCGGTCATCCGCTCGGGACGGGCGCAATCAATCGATGACGGTGCGCTGATCCACGTCACCGCCCCGATCCTCGATAGCGACGGGCTGCCGGTAGGCGCCGCACTGGTGCGCTTCTCGACGGCCGATCTGCGCGCGGCGCTCGCCCATACGATCTATCTGTCGATCGCGCTGACCCTCTTGCTGCTGATCGGGGCCGTCACCGTCGCCGATCGGCTCGGGCGGCGGATTTCCCATCCGATCGTCGCCATCGCCGATGCCGCGCGCGCGGTGCGCGGGCGCAGCTATGACGCGGCGATGCTGCACGGGATCGCGGAGCGCAACGACGAGATCGGCAGCCTGGCGCGCGATTTTGGCGATATGGCGCATCAGGTGCTGGCGCGCGAAGAAGAGCTCGACCGGCTGGTCGCGCTGCGCACCCGCGAACTCGACGAGCGCAACCGCCAACTCACCGAGGCCATCGACACGATCCAGACCGATCTCGACGCCGCGCGCGCCTTGCAGCACGCGATCCTGCCGCAGCAATTCCCGCCCGAGCCCAGCCTTTCCGGGGTCGCGATCATGACGGCGGCGCGCCATGTCGGCGGCGATTTCTACGACTACTTCATGGTCGATGACGACCATCTGGCGATCCTGATTGCCGATGTGTCCGGCAAGGGCGTGCCGGCGGGGCTGTTCATGGCGGTGTCGCGCACGATCCTGCGCGCGCAGGCGATGGCGACGCCGCAGCCCTGCGAGTGCCTGCGCCTTGCCAATGCGCAAATCTCCGCCCAGAACCCGATGTTTCTCTTTATCACGGTGTTTTACGGTCTCCTCAACATCCGCACCGGCGGCCTGCGCTATGTCGCCGCCGGTCATCCGCCGCCGATCCTGTTGCGGCGCGCGGCGCATTGCCTTGCCCCTCTGCCCGGCACCGAGGGCACGGCGCTCGGCATCATCGGGGATCTGGTCTACCGCGAAGGCGAGGCTGTGCTCGCGCGCGGAGACACGCTGGTGCTTTATACCGACGGCGTGTCAGAGGCGATGAACGCGGCGGGCAGCCAGTTTACCGAAGAGCGTATCTGCGCCGCCCTGGCCGGTGGTTTCGACTCGGAAGTCGGGATCATCCTCGGGAACCTGATCGGGAGCGTCGATCGGTTTGTCGATGGCGCGCCGCAATCGGACGATCTGACCTGCGTGGTGCTGCGTTATCTCGGGGAACGTGCCGCCGCTGCGGCGTAAGCGGCGGGCGCGGGCTTGCGGGCGCGGCGCGCGATCATTCTTCTGACCCTGCGCATGGCCAGGGTGAGCGGGTAGCAAGCGAGAAAGAACCAGAGCATCGCATAAAGATAGATCCACAGCATCAGCGCCGGGTTGCCGACCGCGCCGATGACCGTGTTGCAGCGCGATACCAGCTCGCCGACGCCGATCACCGAGGCGGTGCTGGAAGCCATCACGATGATGAGGAAATAGGCTGTCCAGTTGGGCACAAACAAGAGCGCCGCGGCAATATCGCCGGCGCGCCACTGCGGCAGCGCCTCGGAGAGATTGTCGGACACAAATCCGACAACGGCGATCGACAGCGCCAGGGACGCCTTGAGCCATTCGGGGATGGCGAATGTCGCGCCGCCGATCCGGAACTCCGCCGGGATCAGAAAGGCCAGGTAGAAGAGAAACACAAAGGTCGGCACGTTGCGGGCGCACTCGGTCAAGGCCAGGCCGGTGTGGCAGAGGGCGGGGCGATGCGACAGCCGCAGCAGCGCGAGCAGTGCGCCGAGCACCGTGCCAATCGTCATCGCAGACAGCGAGACGACGATGTTCCAGAGAAAGCCGCCGGCGAGAAACGGTGTCCAGCGCGCCAGCGTCGCGGCGATTTCAGTCGGCGACATGCGCGCCGATCCGGCGGTACAGCCGTTTGAACAGCCACATGACCAGCACCACGATCAGGAAGTAGGCAACCATCAACAGGTTCATCATGACCAGCACGTTGCCGCGCTCGGCGACGATCGCGGTCGAACTGTTGATCAGCTCCGGAACCGCTACCGTGCTCGCCAGACCGGTCGCCTTGACGATGTTGACCAGCGCGGCGACCACCGGCTGATAGGCCAGGCGGAAGATGGCCGGCAGCCCTGCAAGATCGATCCGGAAGGCCGGATGGCTTTGGCGGACTACCGCGGCGGCCTCGCACAAGGACTCGGCGCTCGCCGCCCCGGCATAGAGCGAGAGACACGCCGTCGCCGCGGCAAAGGCGTTCAAAGTGAGGCCCCAGCGCGCGGTGATGCCGCCGATGCCAAACACGACGACGTAGATCTGCAACAGCGGCGGCGTCATGCGGGCAAAGGTCGCCACGGTGCGGACGAGCCGGCTCAGGAGCGGGATCTCGGCGTCGAGCAGCATGGCGCCAAGCGCCGCGGTCAGGAGGGTGCCGCAAACGCAGGCCGCGACCAGGGCGAGCGAGAGCAGAAGGCCGTGCAGAAACTCGCCGCGATCATAGCCATCATAGAGGATCGAGAGATCGAGGCCGGTGAGCGCGCGAATGCGCAACCCGAGGTGGCGCAGACCGCCGACCTCGGCGGCGCCGAGCAGGGCTTGGTTGCGGCAGGCAGTCGGCCATGCACCATCGGCCAGGCGATGGCAGAGAAAAGTGCCGCCCGCGGTGCGCGCCGACCACAGCTTGTGCTCGCGCTCCAGAAAAGGGCTCGGCTTCAGATGCCATTTCTTCCCGAGCGCGATCAGAAAACCGGTGCGATGCCAATCGGCGATCGCATCTCCGACTCTGCGGGCGAGATTGGCGCCGTCCTCGCCCTTGCGGATCGCCATCGCCCAGGGCGAGAGCAACAGCGAGGGCAGCGGCATGGCGTAGCCGCGCCACCCCGGCCGGGCGAGTTCGGCCTCGATCTCGGTATCGTCGTAGAGCCAGCCGACGCAGCGGCCCTGGCGCAGTGCCAATTCGGCGTCGCGCGTCCCATTGTAGACCTGCAAATCCAGCAGGTAACGGCGGGCCATCGGCCGGTTGAAATAGGCGCCCTGCGTCGAACACACCGTCTGGCTGCGCAATTGCGCCCAGTCCCGGATGTGCCGGCTCCGAGGCAGCATGATATTGACACCGCTGGCGTAATAGTCGGGTTCGAGGAGATGGGCGATCTGCCGCCGCTTGAGGGTGTCACCCATCGTGGCGATCAACAGATCGACGCTGCCATCCGCCAGCTTCTCCAGCCGGTTGGCCGTGCTGACGCCAACGAGCCGGAGCTTGACGTGCAGCCGCCGGGCGATGTCCGCTGCCAGATCCGGTTCAAACCCGACGATCCGGCCGCGCGCATCGAGCATGCCAAAGGGCGGGTACTCGTCCTTGACACCGACCACCAGCACCCCGCGCGCGCGGATCTCGTCCAGCTGCCCGGCGGCGGCCGGGCAGAAATGCGCCGTGCCCGCGAGCAGCAGAAGCGCCATCGCCCAGCATGAGGCGGCTCGCCGGCCCATTACTGCGGCCTTGTCACCCGGCCGGCGCGGAGGCCGATCGGGCCACGGCGACAAAGCCGTAGGCGAGCGACAGCGGCACGGTCCGCCGCAGGAGCGTATCCGCCGCCGCGCAAAGCGGCGAAGAGACGACCACTCGCTCGCTCAGCACGCTTTCCGGCAGGAGGCGCGAGACGACAAACCCGGCCTCGGCCAGATCGGCGCGGAATTCGGCGGGCGAGAAGAGATGGTAGTAGAGCGCGATTGCGACATCGCCGCTGCACCGCTGATAGCAGACATCACCGGGCTCCAGCGCGTTCTGCGCGATCCCTCGCTCCGCCGCACGCTGTTCGCGGTGAAACCGCCGGGTCCGGTTGGGCACGCTGGCAATCAGGCGTCCGCCCGGGCGCAGCCGCGCGCGCAGCAGACGCAGCAATTCCATGCGTCGCGCCCGCCCGGCGATGTGGCCGAGCACGCCGAACAGCAGCATGACGAGATCAAAACCGGGCTCGCCCTCCAGCCGGACCGCCAGATCCTCCAGACTGCCCGACAAGCCTTCAAGCTGCGGCGGACTGCTTTTGCGCGCCTCCCCCGCACAGCGCCGGCCCAGCTCACGGATGGCGGCGGGGCTGACATCATAGGCGAGGACCGAGACGCCGGGCTGGCGCGCCAGGGGCACGGCATAGCGCCCGCAACCGCACCCGAAATCGAGGACGCGGCCGCCGCCCGCGCCCAATTCGCCGCAGATCAGATCGAGGATGTGCCGGTTTGGCCGCGGATACCGGCGCGCATAGAGACCCGTTGCGTAATAGCGATCGTAGCTCTCGCGGAGGTCGCTGATTGGCGCGTCGCCGCACTCCGATCCCGATCCGTAATCTTGCGTCAAGGTGCTCACGCGACTGCCCCCGGGTCTGCAACAACACTGCGCAGAAGCCGTAGCAGAGGTGGATTAACGCCACCTTTCCCGAGGGATAGCGGGGCCGTCTGGGACTCTCGCGAGCCTGGACGCCGCCCCGTTCGCGAGGCGCTCAGCCCCGCGGCGTCACGTCAAAGGCGATGGAGATGCGCCGCTCGGTCGCAGCGAACGGGATCGTGTTGTGATAAAAATAACCAGGGAAGAGCAGCAGGCGCCCTTCCTTGGGCTGAACCCGGCGCGCCAGCGGCTCTGCCTTGAGCGCGAAGCGTTCCGGCGGACGGCCAAGTTCGAACCAGCCGGCGCCGCCCTGATCCTCGCGCGCCACGACCCGGGGCAGGAGCGGGTAGTAGACGCTGCCGAGATACCCGGTGAAATGGATGTGCGGGTCGAGATTGCCTTGTCCGTTGAGCCGCGTCGCCCAACTCGTCAAAACCCATTTTGCGGGAAAATTCTCCAAAAAGGGATGCGACGGATGGCGCGGTACGGTTTCGAGGTAACGCGCGACCGCATCCTTCATCATCGTCTCAAGCGCCGCCATCGGCCCCTTGGGTTCGACCAGCAGCGGGCCGGTGATTTCCAGCGCGTCATTGTGATAGGTCGGATGATCCTTGGGCGGCACATGGAGGGTCGGGTGCCCTTCGACATGCACGACGAGGGCAGCGTTGAAGGCCGCTAGGTTCGCATAACCGGGCGGCGGGGCGGTGAAATCGATGATCTGCACAAAGCGGTCAAAGTCGAGGAGAAAACGCGCCTCTTTGTCCTCGCCGATCTCATTGAGGGCCAGGGCCTTCAGCGCGCGGGCCTCGATATCTCCGGGTGTGATCCGCAGAGACTCGTCGCAAACCGCGATGGCCTCGCGGCGATCGCCGCGTTCCATCAGGGCGTTGGCGAGATTGCTCAAGACATCGGTGCGGTGGCCGGGCAGCGCCAGCGAGCGGCGAAAGGCGGCGATCGCCTCGTCGAGCCGCCCCAGTTCGTGCAGCACGATGCCGAGATCGCGCTCGCCCTCCGGCGTCTTTTGCAGTTGGAGGGCGCGGCGATACGCCTCAACCGCTTCTGCGGGCCGGCCGAGGGCGCGCAGCATGTTGGCGAGGTTGTGGTGCGCCGGCATGAAGTCGGGACGCAGCGCCGCCGCTCTCCGATAGGCGGCCGCGGCGTCCTCGCGCCGGCCCCGTTCGCCGAGCGCATTGCCGAGATTGTAATGAGCCTCGGCAAAATCCGGCCGCACGGCAAGCGCGTGACGATAGAAGGTGATCGCCTCTTCCGCATCGCCCGCGCGCAGGGCGAGTGTGCCGGCAAAGTTCAGAACATCGGGGCGGGTGGGCTGGAGGGCGAGGATCTCCCGGCACGCCTTGAGGGCGCGCCGCGGCTGGCCAGCCTGCGCATGGGCCATCGCCTGCCGTTGCAGATGACCGACCCGCGCCAGGGCCGACGGCCCCGTTGCAGCGCCCGGTACGGGCGGGCGGACGGTCTCCTTTCGAGACATGGCGGTCAATGCTCCCCCGCGGGTCGATCTCCCCCCAAAAGGATGCGCCGTTTCGACTCGGCGGGCAAGTTCGGGCGGTTCCGTCTGGCCGATTGCCGCGACGCCGGATCGGCGTGATAAGCTTCACCGCTTTTCGCGAAACGGTGCGGTTTGGCCTTGCCCCGTGTTGATCAGACAGATGCCTGCCGTCCGAGCCGAGCGATGACCCTCTCCGATCCCCCCAACAGCGCCCGCGATCTGATCCCACCGGAGCTGACGGTGCCGCAATTGCGCCAGGCAGCCGCCATGTGTACCGCATGTCCGCTCTACCGCAATGCCACCCAGACCGTGTTTGGCGAGGGTCCCGAAGAGGCGCCTCTGATGCTGGTCGGCGAGCAGCCGGGGGATATCGAGGATACCCTCGGGCGTCCGTTTGTCGGCCCGGCAGGCCGGCTTCTCGACCGCTGCCTCGATGCTGCCGATCTCGACCGCGGGCGCCTCTATCTCACCAATGTCGTTAAGCATTTCAAATGGGTGCCGCGGGGTCGGCGGCGCATCCATGAGACCCCCGCAGCGGCGGAGATCGCCGCCTGTCTGCCGTGGCTGGAAGCCGAAATCGCGGCGGTTGCGCCGCGCGTCCTCCTCGCGCTCGGGGCGAGCGCGGCGCAGGCGCTGTTCGGGCGGGACTTTCGTGTGACCCGCGAGCGCGGGCGGGTGATGCGCTCGACCCTGGCGCCATATGCGCTGGCGAGCGTGCATCCCGCAGCGCTGCTGCGCATCCCCGACGCGATCAAGCGGGACGAGAAATCCGGCGGTTTGTTGCCGAATTGCGCGCTGCCGCCGCGCTTCTAGAATGATCGGAAATGAGAGGCGAACTTGTCGGACACCACGCGCACCTGGACCTGGGTTGCCATCGCCATCGCGCTTGCCGTTGTGGCGGCGGTCGTGGTTGTCGTCACCAATTTGTGGGACAGCGTTGGCGATAACGACATCAGCCTCCTCGGCTGGCTGGCGATGGCGTTTGGCGTCCTGGCGACGTTGGGTCTCGGGACCGGCCTGATGACGCTCGTTTTCATCAGCAACAGGCGCGGCTATGATGACTTCGAACGAAAGGATCATTGAGCACGCGATGCCGCCGAGCGGGGCGGGGCCACCCCACCGACCGCCGGGCGGCCGGCGCCCCGCCGGCGATCGCCGGCTTTTTCGGGACGGAGGCATGAACAAGAAGACGCAGTTTCACGCCTGGTATTGGATCGCCGCGATCATCATCATCCTGATCATTGAAGCGCTGCTGTCATCCCATTCGAGCGTCCAGAACATTCCCTACAGCCAGTTCCAATCGGAGCTTAAATCCGGTCGGATCGAGTCTGTCCGGGTCAGCGGCAATTATATTCAAGGAAAATTCAAGAAATCTGACAAAAAAGGCTATACCCAATTTGTTACTACCCGTGTCAGTCCCGATATCGCACAACAACTGGAAAAGTATAATGTAAAATTTTCTGGTCATATACAAAGTCACTTTTTGAGCGACCTGCTGTCTTGGATAATCCCAATGGCTTTATTCCTTGGGATCTGGATATTTATATATCGACGATTTGCCAACCAGCAAGGGATGGGCGGCGGATTGATGTCGATTGGCAAGAGCAAGGCCAAGGTCTATGTCGAGACCGACACCAGGACGAGCTTTGCCGATGTCGCCGGCGCCGACGAGGCCAAGGACGAGTTGAAGGAGGTTGTCGATTTTCTGAAAAACCCGACCCGCTACGGCCGGCTTGGCGGTCGCATGCCAAAGGGGGTGCTGCTGGTCGGTCCGCCCGGCACCGGCAAGACGCTGCTGGCGCGGGCGGTGGCCGGCGAGGCCAGCGTTCCGTTCTTCTCGATCAACGGCTCGGAATTTGTCGAGATGTTTGTCGGGGTCGGGGCGGCGCGGGTGCGCGACCTGTTTGATCAGGCGCACAAGCGCGCCCCCTGCATCGTCTTTATTGATGAATTGGATGCGCTCGGCCGCGCCCGCGGCGCCTATCCGATGGGTGGCGGCCACGATGAGAAGGAGCAGACCCTCAATCAGTTGCTGGTCGAGATGGACGGTTTTGACGCGCGCGAGGGCATGGTCCTCCTGGCCGCCACCAACCGGCCGGAGATCCTTGATCCCGCGCTCCTGCGCGCCGGCCGCTTTGACCGCCAGGTTCTGGTCGATCGGCCGGACAAAGTGGGGCGCGTGCAGATCCTCCAGATCCACATCCGCAAGGTGCGCAAGGCCGCCGATGTCGATCTCGAAGCCGTGGCGGCGCTGACCCCCGGTTTCACCGGCGCCGATCTGGCCAATCTGGTCAACGAGGCGGCTCTGCTGGCGACCCGGCGCCACGCCGAGGCGGTGAGCATGTCCGACTTCAACCAGGCAATCGAGCGCATCATCGCCGGTCTCGAAAAGAGAAACCGGCTGCTGAACCCGCACGAGCGCGAAGTCGTCGCCTATCACGAGATGGGGCATGCGTTGGTCGCGATGTCGCTGCCCGGCAGTGATGTCGTGCACAAGGTCTCGATCATCCCGCGCGGCATCGGCGCGCTCGGCTATACGATCCAGCGCCCGACCGAGGACCGCTTTCTGATGACCCGCCAGGAACTCGAAAACAAGATGGCGGTGCTGTTGGGCGGGCGCGCCGCCGAAACCATCATCTTTGGCGAACTTTCGACCGGCGCCGCCGACGATCTGCAAAAGGTGACCGAGATCGCGCGCAGCATCGTCGCCCGCTACGGCATGACCGCGGAACTGGGGATGGTCACTTACGAGAAGGAGAACCGCAACTTTCTCGGCGTGCCTTCGATGCAGACGACCGAACGCAGCTACAGCGAGGAGACTGCGCGCGAGATCGATGCGGCGGTCCGCGCGGTCGTCGATCGCGCCTTTCGCCGCACCGTCGATCTGTTAGAGGCCCGGCGCGACACGCTGGAAAAGGGCGCGCGGCTTCTGCTTGAACGCGAGACCCTCGACGAGGCCGATCTCGCCGCCTTGTTCCGCGGGGCCCCCGTTGCCCCCGTTGCCAAGGAAGCCGCCGCGATCGCGCCGTCCTCCTGACGGCCGGACCGCCTGTTTCCCGCCCAAATATTATGATTGAAATGCCGGCCGATGCCTAGTACTTGATCTGACGTTTGCGTCGATTTAACTAAGAATTGGGCGCTATCATGGGGCGGTTGGTTCTGTGAGCAAGGCGATTTTCACCACCAAGGTTGACCCCACTTACGACGATCTGCCGGAATTTCAGTACCATTTTCCGCGCACTTACTTGCGTCAGGTAGAGACCGTGGTAGGAGAC
>JBOHMF010000079.1:0-12827 GCA_050730055.1 Allostellaceae bacterium | reverse complement strand
CTCCGGGGCCGCCCGTCGGCGCGGTGCCGCGATGGGGGATCAGCGGCAAGGAATCAGGGCATCAGAACCTTGTTGAGGACGAAGACGTTTCCGTTGCTCTGGTACACGTCGGCGATCGTCACCTCGGCGGTGCCGCCCTTCGCGTCGGTGACCATCAATCGGCCGCCGCTCTCGGAGATGATCAGCGGCTCGCCCTCGACAGTCTTCAAGGAAACTCGTCCGCCGGGCGTCTGCCGGAGATCCTGCATCAGCACCTGCGAGGTGTAGCGTCCGGGGACCACATGGTACGTCAAAATCTTTGTCAGTTCCGCCTTGTTCTCGGGCTTGAGCAGGGTCTGGACGGTGCCGGGCGGCAACGCCGCAAAGGCTGCGTTGGTCGGCGCGAAGACGGTGAACGGACCGGAGCCTTCGAGGACCCCGACGAGACCGGCGGCCTTGACCGCCGCCACCAGGGTCGTGAGGTTCTTCGCGTGAGAGGCGTTCTGGACGATGTTCCGGCTCGGATACATCGGTGCCCCTCCGACCATCGGGGCCGCCTGCGCTGCCGCACCGGCGCCGATCGCCAAAACGATCACCGCGCCCGCGCTCAACATCTTGATCTTCATGATGCGCATCCTCTCCAGTGGGGCCGCTCGACAGGACGCCAGCGGCGGGGCCGCCGACATGCGGTCACAACTCGCTACGCGGCAGCGGCGGGTTTGGATGCGGGCGAGGAAAAAATTGGTGCGGATTACATATCAGTGCAGGGCGGAAAAGCCGCCCCGGCGCCTGGGCGGCGCATTCCGCCGCTTGCGGCGACGGCGAAATGCGCTGCGCTATTCCGCCCTGTGATTTCCAGTCACTCCAGGATAACCGATGGCGCAGACCCTGGGCTATGAGGTGCGTCGCCTCACCCCGATAAAGCCGAGGCCGACGAGCCCGGCCAAAAACAGCGGCGGGGATCGGCTGCTGGCCCGGCCCTGGAAAGCTGCTCGTATTGACGGCGCCGTTGCCGCCGGTCGATACGCCGTCCACCGTGAAGGTGATATCGTTGGGATTGGAACCGAGATACGTCAAGGTGAAGCTCGCGGCCGCCGGACTGCCGAACGAGATCGTTGCCGGCGTGGTTGAGAAATCAGTTCCGGGGTTGAAACTGATCACATCGGCCCGCGCTGCCGAGTAGAAACCAAGCAGGGTCAATGCCGCCAGTGCGGCGGCAACAATCGCCAGGGTCACAGGCAGAACTTCGAAGGCGTTTTTGCCGAGCGATGCGGGGGCGGCTCGGGAGAAGGTGCGCGTCCGCGCATCTCCCTTCTGCGACCCGGGCAGCCGCCCCTTTTGGCGATGTCATGCCGCAAAATGACTATTGGATCTCGCCGTTGACCCGATTTGGAAAGAAGCCGAAATCGCCCGAAGCCCCGCCGGCATAGACGATGTTCAGCACCTCGGCGGGCGTGCGCTCGGGGGCGATCCCGTTCCTGTCGGCCTGGACGATGTGGGCTTTCCCGCCCACGACAATGCCCCGGTCGATGGCGTCGCCGAGCTGCCGGCGCAGCGCCGAGATCTTTATCGTCGGGTCGATGATGCCGCGCTCGTACATCGCCGTTCGGATGTTGGCGGCGTGGTAGGCCTCGACCGCGAGAATACCCGCTGCCGCGTCCAGCACATCCTTGTTCTGGATTAAGCTCGCAGCGCCGTGATAGGCGGTGACCCCGACATCCTCAAAGACATAGGCGCCGATCAGAAAATTCTCATCGCTGATAAAGGGATTGAAGCTGTCGCCGAGACCGGCCGCCTGGGCGAGGATGTAGAAGCTGTTGACGAGGTCGATCGCCGGCTCTGCGATCGCCGCGCTTCCGAGCGCTTTGCGCAGAAAGCGCACATGGGCGTGCTCGTCGCGCGCGATCTCGGCGGCGTATTGCTGGACGGCGCTGCTGGAGAACGGAACCTGCATGCCGCCGAAGACCTGTCCCTGCGCTCCCTGGCCGGTGGTCTGGCCGGGCGGCAGGCCGTGGCCGGTCACCGCGCGCAGGTAATACTCGGCTTCGAGATATTCGAGATTGAGGGCAAAGTTCAGGATCGCGGCATCGGTTATCTGCTGGGCCTGGGCAGCAGTCGGCGTCGTCACGATCGCGGTGACGTTGCCGACACCGATCGCGGCGAATGTCGCCAGACTCGCCTTCAGCACCAATTGGCGCCGGTTCAGGTGGTGCGGAACCTGTTCCGGGTTCTCGATTTCAGACATTTGCGTCCTCTCTTGTACGGGTCACGGGAAGCATTCGCGGCCGATGCACGGGAATGCGCCAATGTGCTTTTGTCGAGCTGTGCGCCGGGGTGGCCTCGCGATGCGGCAGTGTCGATGAGCGCTGTCGGGCCGGCGGCTACGGCGCCAGCAGTGCGTGGACAAAGGCGTATCCCACGATCGGGATGGCAATGAGGACGTAGAGGCGCAACGCGATCAGCAGACCGAGCGCGCCGCGGCCGAGGCTGCGGCGGGGCAAAGGGCGCTGCGAGACGGCCGTTAGCTGGGACGGTTCGAGAGCGTCGAGCAGTTTCGGATCGCAGTTCACGCCCGCCTCCTATTGGCCGAGCAGCGTTGGGAAGACCGTGATCGCGCCGTAGAGCGCGCCGACCAGGGAAATCGCCACGACGATCGTTCCGCCGGCCAGGTTTGTCCGCCAGCCATTGGCGAGATCCCCCATGATCTCGCGGTCGTTGACCAGCAGCAGCAGGAACAAGAGCGCCGGGGCCATCAGCAGAGTTGCGATGACGTTGACGGTCAGCGTCATCGCCAGCAGCGGCGCGCCGGGAATGAGAACGATCGCTGCCGCCATCAGGGTCGAGACGATCGCCGCACCGTAGAACAGTCGGCCCCGGGCAAGATCGAGGTTCAGACTGTGCTGCGCCGACAGGGTTTCGGCCAGTGCATAGGAGGAGCTGGTGGAGATCGTCATCGCTGCCACGAGGGCCGCCTCGACGATGCCGAGCGCGAACAGCGTCGCCCCGGTCGTGCCGAGCAGTGGACGCAGTGCGGTGGCGAAGTCGGCGCCGCCGGCGAATTTCGACACATCAACGTGAGCGGCAAAGAGCGGCGCCGCGGCGGCGACGGTCGCGATGGCGGCCATGGCGGCAAGCCCGGCGCCGATCGCCGTGTCCATCCGCCCCTGCGGCAGATCCGCGCGCGTCAGGCCCTTGTCCACCACGGCGCTCTGCTGGAAGAAGATCATCCAGGGCGTCACGGTCGCGCCGATATTGGCGAGAATGAGCGTTACGAATGCCGTGCCAAAGCCGCCCGGCAGCGGCCCCCAGGTCGCGACCGCATGGGCAAGAGCCGCGCCGCTCGGTCGCGCGTACAGGGCCGCTGGAATGAACAGCAGGTTGCAGGCGGCCAGGCCCATCAGCAGACGTTCCCAGGTCGCGTAGCGGCGGAGCGCGAGCGAGGCGACCACCAGGACGACGCCGAGCGCGACCGAAAGCCATGACGGCAGGCCGAAATAGAGGCCGCCCGCCTGGATGGCGATGAACTCGGTGACCAGGGTCAGCACGTTGCCGAATACCAGATCGCCCATCGCAAAACAGCCCCAGAACGGCCCGAAGCGCTGGGAGATCAGTTCGGCATGGCCGCGATGGGTGGCGGCGCCAAGACGGAGCGCCATCTCCTGCACCGCAAACGCCATCAGGAAGGTGAGCAGGATGAACGGGACGAAAAAGCCGATCCCATAGCTCGCCCCCGTCGTCGCGTAGGAGACCATGCTGGGGCCGTCGTTCTCGCCCAGCATGACCAGCACGCCGGGGCCGGCGAGCAGCCAGAGCAGTCGGGACCAGCGGCGCGCGGCGCGGGTCCGCGAGACTTTCAGCCGGTCGCGCGCGCGCAGGATGTCTTCGCGCGTGATGAGGTCCTCTAGCCTATCGAGCGGAAGAGCGCTGTCGATGACAGGAGGAGTCACGGTCGATACCCCCGCAATTTCTGCTTCGCAGGGGCAAATCGTAATTTTTCCTCAGTAGTTCCAAATAAAAATTTTTTTTATACGGTGTATGAAAAGACAACAGCAATACTTGCGCCATTACATGATAATGACGCGGACTTCGGTATCAATCTTCTGTCGAAAATGCGCCGGAAACCGGCGGCTGCTCAATCACATCAGCATCGTGATGGAAGCTCCGTTGTTGCCTCGCGGGCGAACAGGCGGCGAAAACCGGCCGCCTGCGTCTCGCATTTGGCTTGTTACGGAGCCGAGAGCCGCCTGGATGCAGCCATTCGGAAAAAATTTCCGCCAGGCGATCAGGAACGCGGGATCACCTTGCCCTGGAACAGAACCGCCCCGGTTGGCAAGCCGGTCGGTGATCCGCCCGGCGGTTCGAGGCTGACCGCGAGCACGCCGCCCGACGCCGGCAGACCTTTCGCGCTGAGCACAGTCGGCTGGCCGGGCTGCGGCCGCAACAGACCGAGCGGGCGGGGTTTTCCTGCCGTTATCCCCCAAAGCTCCAAGGAATGACCGGCGCCGCTTGTGATCGGGCGCAGCGCGGCAACCGCGATCTCGCCGCGTTGCGGCCCGGCGGTCGTGATCCAGGACGGCGCTCCGCTCCGATCGGTCAGCACGGCAATGACGCGCGGCATCTGTGGTGCGGGTCCCGTAAGAGACACGGCGATATAGATAATGAGCGCCGCGGCGACGGCGAAACCGCGCCACAACCGCAGTGCGGCGCGCAGAGGCTGCACCAGTCCGGCGACGGGTTGCGCGGGCGCGCCGGGGGCCGCAATACGCGCCTCGACAGCCCGCCAGACCCGCGCCGGCGGCTCTTCGGCCAAGGTCGCCCGGTCGATCGCGGAGAAGCGTTCCGCCCAGGCGCCGACCAGTTCCGCGAGTGCGGGATCCTGTGTCATCACCTGTTCGAACCGCAGCCGCGCACGGTGCGGCATCGTTCCGAGCACGTATTCGGCGGCGAGAAGTTCGCGCAGGTCGGGGTTGTCGTACCTCATCCGTCAAGACACCGCTTCAAACGTTCGAGGCTGCGTCGGATCCAGGATTTTACGGTGCCGACCGGAGCGCCGAGACGTGCCGCGAGCTCCTGATGCGTCAGACCATAGGCGTAGGCGAGCAGCACCGCCCGGCGAGGCTGCGCCTCAATCTCATCAAGACAGCGCTGCAAGGCGTCGAGTTCGGCGCCGCGATCGGCCCCGTAGCCCGCTCCGGCGGCGACCCCGAGCAAGGTCTCTTCGGAGACGCTGCGGTCTTCCGCCCGACTGCCGCTGCGTCGCAACTGGTCGATGGCGCGGTGCCGAACGATGGTGACGAGCCAGGTCATCGGCGCTCCCCGCACCGGGCTGTAGTTGCCCGCGCGCTCCCAAATAGCGACATAGCTCTCCTGCAACGCCTCTTCCGCCAGGTCCCGACGATGGAGGATTCGCAGCGCGACACCGAATAGTTGCGCTGCCGTCGCGTCATAAAGCGCGGTGAAGGCCGCCCGATCCCGTCGTGCGATATTGCTGATCAGCGCGCGCAGTTGTGCGGAGGAATCCTGCGTCAAGTCCGGCATCGGCACGGTCTGGCGTCAGATGGGCGGCCGTGAAACTCGCGCATGAGACAAGGGGCGTCAAGTCAACGTCCCCGCGGGCAGGAGCGTGCGTGCGCTCAGAGCGGCTATGGACATGACGCCGCGCTTGGACAACGCTGGTGCGTTGCCCACATGCCCACAGCCGCCACAACCACAACCGGCATTGACCGCATAAGGGATTGAGGAGATTGGAACGGCCGAGCTTCCACCTGAGCAACCGGTCCAAGTGGTCCCACGGATAGGGTCCACTTCACATCGTTATCGTCAGGTGGAGCATACCCCAGTAAGTCAATCTCATGGGAACAGAGGTCAGAAAGCGCAGGGCTGATGTGGTGGAGATACAGTCATCCTATGCCGGGTGCGCTCGAGAGAAAAGCCCTCAACTGGAGCGAAAACTGTCAATAGTTCAGACAGATACGCTGTCGCGCCACTCATCAGGATAGAGCAGAACGTCCACCTGATCTTCCCGAACCGGCAGCGCGATGCCCTTCCAAGTCCGGTGCCTGCCGCTTTATCGCTCCCTCGCGCCTGAGGAAAGCCGGCAGGCCAGGAGCGCCCGCCCGGCCGCGAGGATCATGCAGTCGGACCTCTGCGCGGTTCCCTCTCGGCTCCGGTTTTGATGGGGAGCGTGGAACGTTGCGTTGCCCCGGCGCGTCTCTTGTCGGCCCTTCGGGCAATGCGGTGCCATCGCCCCGAACCGGCTCGAGCGCGACCGGCAACGGTCGAAGGCGAAGCCGGGTCAGCTTCTCGATGTCCCGCAGGTAGGCGCGTTCCTCATCGCAACAGAAGGAGATCGCGGTGCCGGCCGCACCGGCGCGCGCGGTCCGGCCGATGCGGTGAACATAATCTTCCGGCACATTTGGCAGTTCGAAGTTGATGACGTGCGAAATGCCTTCCACATCGATCCCGCGCGCCGCGATGTCGGTGGCGACGAGAACCCGGGTGTGGCCGGCGCGGAAGCCGGCGAGCGCACGCTCGCGCTGGGGTTGTGACTTGTTTCCGTGAATGGCTGCGGCGTCGAGACCCGCCTTGTCGAGATGCCGAACCAGCCGGTCCGCCCCATGCTTGGTGCGGGTGAACACGAGGACCCGGTCAAAGGCGGGATCGCGCAGCAACATCGCCAGCAGCGCCGGCTTGCCGGCGCTCGGAACCGATATGACGCGCTGATCGACCCGCTCGACCGTGGTCGCGACCGGCGCGACCGCCACGTTCGCCGGGTTGTCGAGGTAGTCTTCGGCAAGCCGGGCGATCGCCTTTGGCATGGTTGCCGAGAACAGCAGCGTCTGCCGCTGCCGCGGCAGCAGCTTCACGATCTGCCTGAGGGCAGGGATGAAGCCGAGATCGAGCATCCGGTCGGCCTCGTCCAGAACCAGGATCCGCACGCTCGACAACACAAGGGTCTTGCGCTCGATCAGGTCGAGCAGGCGCCCCGGGGTGGCGACGAGGATGTCCACACCCGGCGCGAGTTGGCGTTGCTGCGGCCCGATCGGGACACCGCCAAAGGCGATCGCGGTGGACAGTGGCAGCAGACGGCCGTAGGCGCGAAAGCGCTCCGCGATCTGGCTCGCCAATTCGCGTGTCGGAGCGAGTACGAGCACCCGGCAGGCGCGGGGGGTCTTTCGTCCCGGCGCGGCCAGCAGACGCTGGAGAATGGGCAGGGCGAACGCGGCGGTCTTGCCGGTTCCGGTTTGAGCGATGCCGCAGAGATCGCGGCCGCCGAGGATCTCGGGGATGGCCTGCGACTGAATGGGGGTGGGCGTCTCGTAGCCCTCGGCGGTGAGCGCGCGCAGAATGGGGACGGCGAGTCCGAAATCGGCAAAACCGGGCAAGTTGTCATTCCTCAGGTCATTGCCCCGCAAAGGCGCACGGCGCCGCGCGGGAGCTGTCGGGTCGGGAGACGACCCGCGTGACCAGGGCTGTCCAGATGGCGGCAGGGGATAAAGATCGAGCCCGTCTCCCGCTACGGGGCGGGATCGTTCACGCAGGCTCGATCACATGGTCGAAGAGCACGAACCCTGCCATTCTCTGCTCACATGCGCATGGAGGTGGTCATATTCAATCGGGTGGCCCCTTTTTGGACCCGAGCACCGGCAAGGCGGCCTCCGAGTGCGATGCGGAGGATCAGGTTTCGGGCGGCTCACGATCCGCGGAGGGCTCGGGGGCGCCATCATCAGGGTGCGGCGCGGCGCGTTCCTGCTGCCGCTTCAGCTTCTCGTCCTTTCTAGCCTGTTTTGCGCGCTCGCGATCGGCGCGCTCGGCGCGATAATTCGGTTTGAAGCGCATCGGCAAACTCCTGGGCGTCTCGCGGCTCACCCGCCCGCGCCCTCTCAAATGCTGTTATAGTGCGGGCGCCCGTGGTCCCTGGATCTGCGTCGGTTTTTGCCATCCGGTCCCGCGGCGATCAGTAGCCTTCGCGCTCCATGCGTTTGCGCAGCGCCTTGCGATACCGGCGGACCGCCTCGGCTCTTTCCCGCACCCGGCGCTCCGAGGGCTTCTCGTAGGAGCGCCGCCGCTTCATCTCGCGAAAGGTGCCTTCGCGCTGCATCTTCTTTTTCAAGACGCGGATTGCGGCACCGACATCGTTGTCGCGCACATAGACTTGCATGAACGTTGTCATCCTTTCCTGATCGCGGTGCTGGCCCGGCAGACCGCGCGATTTCAGCGCTGTGAATTCGGCACACCGGGAGATTCAAGAATCATCCCGACCGCTCACCGGGGGCCATGCCCGGAAGCTTCTCGACCGCCGCAGGGGATCGTCCGCTCTCTGATCTCGGAACCTCCTCAGGGGAGACGGACCGCGCCTGGGTAACATCCGGTGAGGTGACATCTGGCGGGCGCCACTCGCCAGCATCGATTTTCGCGATTTGCCGGTCCAATTCGGTGATGACAAACCGCGAAAACGGGCCGAAATGGAGAAACAGCGCCGCCAGCATTCCCACATAGCCGAGAGCCCGAGGGTTGTCCCGGGCGCACCGGTAAAGGGTTCGCCCGAAGTGGCGGAGCGCCCGAGGTTGCCGCACCGCGATCCGCCAAGTGAGGCGCCACAGCAGGACCAGGTCGTGGAGCGGAACACCCGCGATCCGGCCCCGTCTTGGCGCCCTCCTTTTGTCGAGCAGAGGGCGGTCGAGCGTCGCGGCCATCGCCTGCAGCCGCGCATAATAGGCTGCGGGGCGATAGATGCGTTGAAGAATCTTCCGATAGTCGGCGAGGACCTCGCGCCGCGGGCGCGTGGTGTGGAAATTGAGGCCTCTCGTGCACTGGTCGCCCAGTTCGAGATCCCCGGAGATCACGGAGGAGGAGGCAAACAGCCTGCCTTCGCGCGCGAGGCGCCGCGTCAACTGCGTGTTGGACAATGCATAGAGAAGGCCGACCATACAGGCCGGGATCGCGGTGTCTTTGATGCAGGCCGCCATAGAATCGGCGACGCTGTCCCGCTCGCTGTCGAAGCCGACGATGAACCCCGCGGTGACAAACATGCCGGCGCGATAGATCTTGTGCACGCAAGCGGCCAGCACGCGGCGGGTATTCTGCTTTTTCCGGGTCGAGACCAGCGTGTCCGCATCGGGGCTTTCAATCCCGATGAAGACCGCAAAGAAATTTGCCTCGCGCATCAGCGCGAGAAGCGCGTCGTCGTCGGCGAGATTGATGGAAGCCTCCGTCGAGAACTCAAAAGGATAGCCGCGCTCCTTCTGCCAGGCAATCACGTGCGGCAACAGGGCCTTTACCGCCTTCTTGTTGCCGATGAAATTGTCATCGACAAAATCGAGGTGGCCGCGATAGCCGAGATGGTACAATGCTTCGAGTTCGGCCAGGATCTGCGCGACCGTCTTGACCCGCGGCACGCGCCCATACAACTCGATGATGTCGCAGAATTCGCAGGTGAACGGGCAGCCGCGCGAAAACTGCACGCCGTAATAGACATAGTGGCTGCGCCGGAGCAGGTCGTAGCGCGGGATCGGCGTTCTGGTGACATCAATCGTGAATTTGTCAGCCTCGAACAGGCCCTGCCTTGCCCCGGCCTCCCAGGCGGCGATGAAGGCGTCGATCACCCCCTCGGCCTCGCCGAGCACGCGGAAATCGGCGGCCGAATAGGCTTCCGGTGAGGAGGTCGCGTCGGGTCCGCCGACCACGACCGGTTTCCCGTGCTGTTGCGCCAGCGCGATCACCGCTTGCGTATCCGGCCGCTGCGGCAGCATGCCGCCGGTCATCACCAGGTCCGCCCAATCGAGATCGGCGGCTGCAAGCTCTTCGGTATTGCGATTGACCAGCCGGCATTGCCAGGAGTTGGGCAGCAACGCCGCGACCGTGATGAGCCCGAGCGGCGCCGCCGGGAAGCGCGCCCCATAGACTTCGCAAGCGGCGGTGAAGTTCCAGAAGGATTGCCCGCTGAAGCGCGGGCAGATCAGCAACACACGGCAGTGCGATGTCATGTCAGGTTGGTGAGGCGCCATGGTTCCCACTGGAATCTCAGGGAGAAACGGTCGGAGACCTGTTTTCGTTGCTCCACCTGCTTCATAATCAGTTTTTCTGAAAGGCGCAGGGGTCGGAATATCCCGCGGTGGTGATCCCGCTGCTGACAACGCACTATCCGATGCTGCAGCGCAACCTCCTTTATACCGGGGTCACGCGGGGCAAGCGGCTGGTGGTATTGGTGGGCAGCCGCAAGGCGGTGGCGATCGCGGTGCGCAACACCTCCGGGCGGCGGCGCTGGTCGAAACTGCGCGAGCGGCTGGCGGCCACGCCGATGCCGGAGAGCGAGCCCGCAGAGGGGAGCAAAGCTCGGCGCGAAACAGCCTGACGGCCGCTATCCCGAAATCCCCATGGCGGACATCTGCGCCTGGCCTGTGGCGCCGTCCGGGCGAGCCTCCGGCAGGAGGTCCCAGGTATATCTCTTGTGGCTGCATTCCCTGGTCGCGTCATTCCGCATCAGGCGTGCCATAATGAACCATACCGATCCCCCTCGTCCGATGCCTCCGGGGCATCGTCGGCCGCACTCGCGATCGCCGATCCGAACAACCCCAGCCTCACCATGATCGTCGAGGCCCCGAACCCGCATTGCGCGGTCGGGAGCGCATTCGCGGCTCAAATCGCAACCGTGCGGGCGATCTTGAACCGCAAGCTCGGCCGGTTTCGCCGGCGGCTACGGAAATCAGTCATACCAAGAGGCCGCACACCCGACGGCACAAAGCCGCTGAGCGCCAACAGGGTGTCATTTCTACTTTGCCCGCCGGGTGTCATTTCTACCTTGCGCCGACAAAAGCCGGGCAGAAAGCGCTCCCCCGATCGGCTGCACGCCAGCGCCCCGGCTACACTTTGGGGCCTACACCTTTGGGGCGCGCAGCGGCTTCAGGTCCGGAGCTGCCGAAAGCGGCGCCTCGGTCTTGGCCTGCAACGCGGCGAGATCGATGTCCTCGACCATCTCGCGCACAAGAAAGCCCTGCTCGGTCACATCGATGACGGCGAGATCGGTATAGATCCGCCTGACGACGCCGGCTGCGGTCAGCGGGTACTGGCATTGCCGGCGCAAGCGCGGTGCGCCCCTTTTGGTCGTGTGCTCAACCAGCACCCGGATCTCCTTGGCGCCGACCGCGAGATCCATCGCGCCGCCAACACCGGGCGGAAAGCTCGGGTCGTCGGTCGTCCAGTTGGCCAGATCGCCCTTGTCCGACACCTCAAAGGCGCCGAGAAGCGCGAGATCAAGATGCCCGCCGCGGATCATCAGAAACGAGTCGGTGTGATGGACAAAGCTGCCGCCCGTCACCAGCGTGATCGGCTGCTTGCCGGCGTTGATCAACTCGGGATCGGCCGCGTTGGCGCCCGGCGCCGGACCGGCGCCCAAAACCCCGTTCTCGCTGTGCAGGACAATCTCGCGATCGGGCGGGATGAAATCGGACACCATCGTCGGCAGCCCGATCCCGAGATTGACATAGAGACCCTCGGCGAGGTCCTGCGCGGCTCGCCAGGCGATCTGACGACGGGTGAGCGGCATCATTCGCTCCTTTCAATTCCGATCCGCCTACGCCGACACCTCGACCAGACGATCGATAAAGATGCCGGGGGTGACGATGATTTCCGGATCGAGTTCGCCCAGCTCGACGACACGGCGCACCTGGGCGATCGAGAGATCGGCCGCCATCGCCATCGTCGGGTTGAAGTTGCGCGCCGATTTGCGATAGACGAGATTGCCCCAGCGGTCGCCGCGTTCGGCGGCGATCAGCGCGACATCGCCCTTCAAGGGTTTTTCCAGGACGTACATGCGGCCGTCGATCTCGCGGTGCTCCTTGCCTTCGGCCAGCCTTGTCCCGACCGAGACCGGCGAATAATAACCGCCGAGGCCCGCGGCGGCGCAGCGCATGCGTTCCGAGATCGTGCCCTGCGGCACCAGTTCGAGTTCGAGCTTGCCTTGCGCGTAAAGCTCCTCAAAGACGACCGAACCGGCGCTGCGCGGAAACGAGCAGATGATCTTTCTGACCCGCCCGGCCGCCATCAGGGCCGCCAGCCCGCGCTTTCCGGTCCCGGCATTGTTGGCAACGATCGTCAGATCGCGCGCGCCCTGTTCGGCGAGCGCCTCGCACAGCGCCTCGGGCATCCCGGCGCCGCCAAACCCGGCACACAGCACGACCGCGCCGTCGCGCACCCCGGCAACCGCTTCGGCGAGATTTCTGACCCGCTTGTCGATCATGAGGCGTGCGGCCCCGACCCGAGCTTGACCTCGCTGACTTGCAGGATCGGCTGAATGTCGGTGTAATTGGCGACATCGGCCATCATCTCGGAGGCATACGGCGCAAAAGCGGTCAGGAACGCCTCCACCGAATCAAAGTAGAGATGACCCATCGCGATATAGGCAGGCCGCGCTTCCGGGGTGGCGCCCGACAAGCCCTGTTCGACGGCTGCCCCCTTGCAGGCCGCCCCAAGTTTTTGCCGCACCATCGGGATGTGCTTGTTGCAGTAGTAGTCCATATCAAATCTGCGGCCGGGCTCATTCGCATAAAACACGCTGACCTTGATCATCTTCCTCCCTCCCGGGTTAGAACGCGACAGCGTCGCCGCCCTTCAGGTGGAGCAGCGCGCGCGCCTCATCGGGGCTGGCGATTTCGAGCGACAGGTTCTCAACGATCGTGCGGATCGCGCGCACCTGGTCGGCGTTGCTGGTGGCGAGCTTGCCGCGCCCGAGCCACAAGGAATCCTCCAGCCCGACCCGGACATTGCCGCCCATGATCGCGCCCATTGTGACAAGCGGCAACTGGTGGCGGCCGGCGGCCAGGATCGACCAAGCATAATCGTCGCCAAAC
>JBOHMF010000078.1:0-12864 GCA_050730055.1 Allostellaceae bacterium | reverse complement strand
GGCCGCCACTGTGTCGGGCGCCGCGGTCGGTGCGCCGCCCGACATCTACAATCCGGCCGGGCAGAACTGGGCGCTGCCGCCATTTGACCCGCGCGCCTTGCGCGAGGAGGGCTACCGCAGCTTTATCGATCTCGTGCGCGCCAACATGCGCCACGCCGGAGGGCTGAGGATCGATCACGCCATGGGCCTGCAGCACCTCTACTGGGTGCCGCAGGGCGCGAGCCCCGCCGCCGGCGCCTATGTCCGCTACCCGCTCGACGATCTCATTGGCATTCTGGCGCTGGAAAGCCAACGCCATCATTGCCTGGTGGTGGGCGAGGATCTCGGCACCGTACCGGCAGGCTTCCGTGCCCGCATGGCGCAGGCGAACATCCTTTCCTACCGCGTGCTGTTCTTTGAGCAGGACGAAGGCGGCGCCTTTCTGCCGCCGTCCGCCTATCCCACCCTGGCGCTGGCCGTGGCCGGCAGCCACGATCTGCCGACCCTGCGCGGCTGGTGGGAGGGGCGCGATCTCGACTTGAAAGAGCGCCTCGGCCTCTACCCCGATGCCGGAGAAGCGGTGCGCCAGCGCGTCATGCGCCGACGCGATCGGGCGCACCTGCTGGAAGCGCTGCGTCGCGAAGGCTTGCTGCCGGCCGCGGGCGAGCCCGACACCCGCGCCCTGGCGCGGGCCGCGCACGCCTATCTGGCGCGCACCTCCAGTCTGTTGGCGATGGCGCAGATCGACGATCTGACCGACGAAGCCGAGCCGGTCAATGTCCCCACCACCTCGGACGAGCGCCCGAACTGGCGCCGCCGCCTGTCGATGACGCTGGAAGAAATGGCGGCGCACCCCCGCTTTCGCGACATCGCTGCGCTTTTCCGCACCGCGCGCGTCGCCCCGCACAAGGATGCGCACCGGAATGTCTGACAGGGCCGGGCCGGTGATCCCGCGCGCCACCTACCGTCTGCAATTCCGCAAGGGGTTCGGCTTTGACGAGGCCGCTGCGCTTGCGCCCTACCTCGCCCGGCTCGGCGTCAGCCATCTCTATGCCTCGCCCTATCTGAAGGCGCGGCCCGGCAGCACGCACGGCTACGATATCGTCGATCACGGCCGGCTCAACCCGGAACTCGGCGACGAGGCCGCCTTCGCCCGCCTGGTGGCGGCGTTGCGGGCGGAGGGCCTCGGGCAGATCCTCGACTTTGTGCCAAATCATATGGGCGTCGGCGGCGCCGACAACCCATTGTGGCTCGATGTGCTGGAGTGGGGGCCGGACTCGCCTTACGCCGGCTGGTTTGACATCGATTGGGACCCGGATCGCCGCTATCTGCGCGACAAGCTCCTGGTGCCGTTTCTTGGGGACCAGTATGGGCTGGAATTGGAACACGGGAACCTTGCGCTGAACTTTGATCCCGCCGACGGCAGCTTTGCAGTCTGGGCTTACGCAACGCACAAGCTGCCGATCTGTCCGCTGCACTATCCCCGCATCCTCGGCGACGCGCACCCGGATCTGGAGCGGCTCGGCGACGCCTTTGCCGGCCTGCCCGACTGGCGCCTGCAGGTTGCGCGTCGCGCCGCCGTGCTCAAGGCGGAACTGGCGGTCCTGGCGCGCGAGAAGCCGCCGGTGCGCGCAGCGATCGATGAGGCTCTGGCGCGGCTCAACGGCCGCGCCGGCGATTTCGCGAGCTGGCGGGAGCTGCACGCGCTGATCGAGGATCAGTTCTGGCGTGTGGCCTATTTTCGCGTCGCCGCGGACGACATCAATTACCGTCGCTTTTTCAACATCAATGATCTCGCCGGGCTGCGCATGGAGTTGCCCGACCTGTTCGACCACGCCCACCGTCTGGTGTTCCGCCTGATCGCGGAGGGGGTGCTCGATGGGCTGCGCATCGACCATATCGACGGGCTGCTCGATCCCAAGGGCTATCTGATCGCTCTGCGCGAGAAGGCGCCGCACCCGGATTTCTACCTCGTCGTCGAGAAGATCCTGGCACGGCACGAGCGGCTGCGCGAGGACTGGCCGGTCGCGGGCACCACCGGCTACGAATTCGCCAATCTCGTGCTCGGGCTCTTGATCGATCCCGCGGGCGAAGAGGGTTTCACCCGCGCCTATGCCGAATTTGCCGGCGAGACCCGCCCCTTTGCCGAGATCGTGCGGGACGCAAAACTGCGCATCCTGGAGAACGAGATGGCGAGCGAACTCAATGTGCTCGCCCGCGACGCCGGCCGCGTGGCCCGGCACAACCCGCGCACCGCCGATTTCACCCGCAACATCCTGCACCGCGCTCTGCGCGAGGTCGTCGCCTCGTTCCCGGTCTACCGCACCTATCTCGACATGGACGGCACACCGGACGAAGCCGATCGGCGCGACATCGACTGGGCGGTCGCCCAGGCGCGGCGCAACGAAACAAACCTCGATCCGAGCGTCTTCGACTTTGTGCAGGGGCTTTTGTCGGGCGATCTGGTGACGGCGCCGCGCAGCGGGTTCAGCCGCGGCGCGGTTTTACGCTGCGCGATGAAACTGCAGCAATTGAGCGGCCCGGTCATGGCCAAGGGTCTCGAAGACACCGCCTTCTACCGCTATAACCGGTTTGTCGCTTTGAACGAGGTTGGCGGCAGCCCGGACAGTTTTGGCATCAGCCTTGCCGCCTTTCACCGCGCCAACCGCCAGCGCGCCGAGCGCTGGCCGCACGCGATGCTCGCCACCGCGACGCACGACACCAAGCGCGGCGAGGACACGCGCGCGCGCCTTGCCGTCCTCTCGGAAATGCCCGAGGAATGGGCGCGCCAGGTGCAGACCTGGAGCCGCCTCTTGCGCGCGCGCCGCGGCGATGTCGAAGGCACAGCGCCGCCCGAGCGCAACGACGAATATCTTTTTTATCAGTTGCTGATCGGCACCTGGCCGGTGGAACTGCTCGGTGGAGCGCCGGACAGCGTGGCGCTCGGCGCCTGCGCCGAACGGCTCACCGGCGCGATGATCAAGTCGCTGCGCGAGGCCAAGCTCCGTTCGAGCTGGGCCATGCCGGACGCTCCTTACGAGGATGCCGTGTCCTCCTTTGTCGCGGATGCGCTCGATCCCTCGCGCGCCGGCAATTTTCTCGCCAGCTTTCTGCCGTTCGCCGCACGGGTGGCGCGCCTGGGCGCGCGCAATACGCTGGCGCAGACCGTGCTGAAGCTGACCGTGCCGGGTGTGCCCGACCTCTATCAGGGCACCGAATTGTGGGATTTGAGCCTGGTCGATCCCGACAACCGCCGGCCGGTCGATTATGGGCGGCGCGCACGCCTCTTGGCGACGGTGCAGGCCGAATTGGCGGCCGACCGGCCGGGCGCGATGCGGACCTATGCGGAGATGTGGCAGGACGCCCGCAGCAAGCTGGCGATCGTGGCAACGATCCTCGGCCGCCGGCGCGATCACGCCGCCCTGTTCGAGGAAGGCGGTTACGAGCCGCTTGAGGCCGAGGGACCGAACGCCGACCAGGTCTGCGCTTTTTTGCGCAACCATGCCGAGACGGTCATGGTCTGCGTGGTCGCGCGCTTTCCGGTGCGGCTGGAGGCGGACGGGATCGATCCCGGCACGGTCGTGCCGCTGCCGGAGGCGCTGCACCGGATGCGCTGGCATGACATTCTTTGCGGCGTCGGACACGGTCCCGCCCCAGCCTTGCGGGTGCCGGAACTGTGCGCGATCCTTCCCGCCGCGGTGCTGGTGCCGGTCTGATCACAGCGGACGAAGGCGATTGCCAAACCGAAGATCGCGCCGCCCGTGCGCTGTTTTCGCAGAGCGATAGGGGGCACCCCGATCTTCCGTCCATGAGCAGGACCCATATCGCCCTTTTTGAACCGTTTCTGGTCTTTAATCATTGTCTGCTTGACGCCCGCCGACGCATCCCTCACTATTAACATAGTCTAAAAATTGCGGCAGGGGGCGGCCAAGCCGCCTATTCTCTGATGCTCAAAGCGGCAGACCTCGGGTCTGACCGGGCAGGGACAGATGCGCCTTTTCTCACAGTCGAGGCGCGGGCCGGGTCCGGAACGATCCCGAAATCCCTGGGTGAAATCCGCGGAATCCTGCGCGATCTCGATGAGCGCGGCTGGGAGAAGGCGCTGCCAAAGGGCGGCCCCGGTGCTTTTCTGCAAAGGGCGGCGAGCGCGAGCGCGCCCCGCCCTACCCCGGCGGAAGCGGTCTGCGTGCCTGTCCTGGTCATGCCGCGCAGACCGGCGAGCGGGGCGTCGGTGATGTTGGACCGGCTTCCGATAGCAGCGCCGCGGGCCGTTTCCCTGCCCCGGCGCAACAGCAGGACACTGGCGGTGCTGATGGCGACCGGACTTCTCGTCCTGAGCGCCTCAAGCCTTGTCGTGGCACGGGGGTCGGGCCTCTCCCGGTACGCGGCGGGCCTCTTCGGGAATGATGGACAGGCCCGTACCGACGCCGGACCTGTGGTCGCGGCGCACGCCGCCCTGCCGCCGGCTCTGATCCCCGCGGTGGCCAAAAACCATGCTGCTGCGGCGCCGCTACCGACCGCCGCGGCCAAGCCAAAGCCGCTGCCGATTGCCTTTGAAGGGCCGGTGCAGAGGCCGGGCGCACGGGCCGCCTCTGTCGCGGCGCCGCCGGCAAAGACAGTGCCGCCGCAGACAAAAGCGGCATTGCCCGCCCGCCCGGCGCCCGCCGTGCCGGCGCAGCGCGCCCTTGATCCTTCTGTGGGGAGGAGTCTGCGGCAGGCGGGCGACGTGAAAATCCTTGAGGGCGATGTCGCTTCCGCCCGGCTCTTTTACGAGCGCGCCGCCGATGCGGGGGATGCGCGCGCCGCCCTCGATCTGGGCAACAGCTTCAACCCGGCGTTTCTCGGCCGCATCGGGGTGCTCGGCATGCGCGGCGACACCGTCGCAGCCGCCCATTGGTATCGGCGCGCGCTCTCTCTCGGCAGCTCGGATGCCGGGAAGGCCCTGCACGCTCTGCCCCGGTAGCCGCGCCGGCACGCGACAAGGCCGAGCAAGGCTCTGCCGGTTCGTACCGATTTGTGCGTAAAGATGATCTGTCGGCGCTTTTTCTTCCTCTCCGGCACGGACAGGGGGAGAGGCAGGGGCGGCGCGGGTAGACCGGCCCGGTGAAATCTGTTTAGCCTTTTGGGCGAGGAGGCGGCGATGCCGATGTCATGGGCGGGGAAAGGCGCGCTCGCGCTTGCCGTGCTGCTGCTGTTCTGCGGAGCGGCGCGCGCGGACCGGCTCGCCAATCGGGTCAACCGCGGGGTTGTCGAGTTGGAGACCGGCACCGCTAACGGTCTTTCGCCCAGGATGGCTGCGGATATCGCCGATCTGCTCGACGACGGCGCCACGCGCCGCGTCGTCCCGGTGATCGGCGAGGGTTCGTTGCAGAACCTGTTTGATCTGGTGGCCTTGCGCGGCATCGATCTGGCGATCGTGCAGACCGATGTGCTCGATTATGCGCGCCAGCAGCGCCTGGTGCCCGGGCTCGATCGGCTCAGCTACATCGCCAAGCTTTACAATGAGGAGTTTCATCTGCTGGCCGGACCCGGCATCAAGACCGTCCGCGACCTCGCCGGCAAAAAGGTCAATTTTGGCGCGCAGGGCGGCGGCACCGGCGTCACCGCGGCGCGCATCTTTGCCGCGCTCGGCATTACGGTGGTGCCGACCAACGATCCGACCGATCGGGCGCTCACCCAACTCAAGGCGGGCAAGATCGCCGCGCTGGCCTTTGTCTCGGCCAAGCCGGCGCCGCTTTTCCACGATCTCGGCCGCTCTGCAGGGCTGCATTTCCTGTCGATCCCGGCGCAGCCCGCGATCCTTTCCGCTTACGCCCCGACCCGGCTGACCGCCGCCGACTATCCGGGTCTGATCGCGCCCGGCCAAGCCGTCGATACGGTGGCGGTCGGGACCGCCCTCCTGGCCGCCAGATTGCCGGTCGGCACCGTGCGCTACAACAATCTCGTCAATTTTGTCGATGCCCTTTTCACCCAGTTTCAGAGCCTCCTCGGGCCAGGATATCAGGCAAAATGGCACGAGGTCAATCTCGCCGCCGATCTGCCCGGCTGGACCCGCTTTCCGCCAGCCCAGGAGTGGCTCCAGCGCAACGCCCCGGCCCCGGTCGCCCGGACGACGCTGCCCTCGAACATCGAGGTGATATTTGAGCGCTTTCTCGATGAGCGGCTGCGCGCCACTGGCGCGCAGATGTCGCCGCAGCAGAAGGCCGCCCTCTTTGCTCAGTTCCGCGCCTGGCAGGCCAGCCAGGGGCATTGAAGCGGTCCGGAGATCGGTTTTGTTGCGCACTCTTTCCTCGGGGCGTTCCGGAAGGCAGGGCCGCGGTCGGCGGGTCCTGCGCCTTTCCGGCTTCTGTTCAGCGGTGCTGCTCGCCCTTGCCCCGCTTGCCCATGCGGCGGCGCCGACGCCCCGCCGCGGCGGCATCCTCACCTTTGCAGTGACGGTCGAACCCAAGGATTATGATTGCACCGACAACACTGCCTTTGCCCTCATCGATGTCATCGCTCCGGAATACTCGACCCTCCTGAAGTTCGATTCCGCCAATTATCCGCAGATTGTCGGTGATCTCGCGCAGTCCTGGACGGTCTCGCCCGACCGGCAGGTCTACACCTTTACGCTGAAACCCGATGTCCTGTTTCACGACGGCACAAGGCTGACTTCGGCCGATGTGAGGGCGAGCTATGAGCGCATCATCCATCCGCCGCCGGGTCTCGTCTCGGCGCGCGAGGTTGATTATGCGGCGATCGCGCACATCGATACCCCCGATCCGCGCACCGTTGTCTTTCACCTGCGCTGGCCGGACGCGGCCATGCTGGACAATTTCGCTTCGCCCTGGAACTGCATCTACAGCGCCGCCAAGCTTGCTGAGGACCCGCTCTACCCCAAAACCCACGTGCTTGGCACCGGCCCCTTTGTCTTTGTCGCGCACGTCAAGGGCCAATACTGGAAAGCCCGGCGCTGGGACCGCTATTTCGAACCCGGCAAGCCCTATCTCGACGGCTTTCAGGCGGATTTCATGCCGGCAAGCAAAGTCGTGGCGGCCTATGAGAGTGGCCGCATCATGGCCGAGTTCCGCGGTGTCTCGCCGCCGCAGCGCGACGAACTGGTCAAACGTCTCGGCAACCGCGTCACGGTCCAGGAAAGCCCCTGGCTCGCCAATCTTCTCGTCGTCTTCAACACGCGCCGCCCGCCGTTCAACGATGCGCGCGTGCGCCGCGCCCTGTCGCTCGCGATCGACCGCTGGGGTGCCGCGCAAAAGCTCAAGGACACCACCTTTCTGCGCTATGTCGGCGGTCTGATGCGGCCGGGGTCGAGTTGGGCGATGCCCCAGTTGGAACTCGAAACCCTGCCCGGATTCTCGCGCGATATCGCCGCCTCGCGCGCCGAAGCGAGGCGCCTCTTGGCCGAGGCCGATGTCCCCCATCTCAAGCTGACCCTGCTGGTGCGCGATATTCCGATGCCGCATTACGCTGGCGCCCAGCTTCTCGCCGACAGTTGGCGCACCATCGGCGTCACCACAACGATCGAGAAGCTCAACATCTTTGACTGGCGGAAAAAGGTTGCCGCGCACGATTTTGATGTGGCCCAGGATTTTCAGGGGGACTATTTTGACGACCCGACGATTCAACTGGCCAAATACGTCTCGCAGGATCTGTCGCCCGTGGATTATTCCGGGGCGACCGACCGGTTTCTCGATGCGCTCTATATCGGGCAGGCGCTGACCACCGATCCGCGCAAGCGCGCCGGGATCGTGCGCGCGTTTGAGCAGCATGAGCTGACCGAGGCCGATACGGTGCCGCTCCTGTGGTGGAACCGGATTGTGGTAACCTCGGCCGCCCTCAAGGGGTGGACCATCACGCCGAGCCACTTCATCGGCCAGGATCTGGCGGGTGTCTGGCTCGATCACCAGGAGCAAGCCAAAAAATGACAACGGCCCCGCATGTCTCCCGCAGCAACGCCTACCCGATCCCGCAGACGATGCGGGCCTGGGTGCTCGACGGACCCGGCGAGCTGCGTCTTGCGGAAAAGCCGGTGCCGGCGCCGGGTCGGACTGAGGTGCTGGTGCGGATCGACGCGATCGCGGTGTGCGCCACCGATATCGAGGTCATCGGGCACGGGCTGCCGGCGATCATTGATGGCGGCTCGCCTTTTCACCGCAATTTCACGCCGGGTCACGAATACATGGGCACGGTGGTGAAGCTCGGGCCTGCGGTTGACGAATTCGCGGTCGGCGATCGCGTCGCCGTCGAGATCCATGCCGGTTGCGGCCGCTGTGCGCGCTGCCGCGAGGGCATGTACACCTCGTGCCTCAATTACGGCTATCCCGCCAAAGGGCATCGCGCCAATGGGTTCACCACCGATGGCGGCTTTGCCGAGTACGCGATCAACCACGTCAATACGATGGTGCATGTCCCCGACGACATGCCGGACGAGGAGGCGACCCTCATCGTCACCGCCGGCACGGCGATGTACGGGCTCGATGTGATGGGCGGTCTCATCGCCGGCCAGGGCGTCGTCGTCATCGGGCCGGGGCCGATCGGGCTGATGGGGGTCGGCGTCGCCAAGGCGCTCGGCGCCGCTCCGGTGATCCTCACCGGCACGCGCGAGCGCCGGCTGGAGATGGGCAAAAAGCTCGGCGCCGACGCGGTAGTGAATGTGACAAAGGAGGACCCGGTCGCGGCGGTCGCGCGTCTCACCGGCGGCAAAGGCGTCGAATACGTACTCGAATGTTCGGGCGCGCCCAATGCGCTCAACGAGGCGGGACGGATGGTCAATCGCGGCGGCCGCATCTGTCTCGCCGCCTTTCCGTCCGAGCCGGTGCCGGTCGATATTGCTCATCTGGTGCGCAACAACATCTACGTCTTTGGCATCCGCGGCGAGGGCAAAAGCGCCACCCACCGCGCCGCCGCGCTCCTGGCGCAAAAGCGCTTTGACGCCAAGCTGATCCACACCCACACCTTTCCGCTCTCCGAGGTGCCGACAGCGATCCGCTATGCGCGAGAGCGCATCGACGATGCGATCAAGGTCGTCGTCAAGATGGGCAACGCCTGAGGCAGACGGCCGGAGGATCGTATGGCAGTCAAAGATGCAAGAACAGGCAGCCCGGTCGCCCTGTCGGACCGGGACATCCTCGGCTACAGCCGCTATTTTGTGGCGGTCGCGGCGTTCTTCGCGGTGGCCACCACCAGCCCGTTCGAATACGCTTGGAGTTCGATGAAGGGGCACATCGGCGGGATCTACGGCTGGTCGCCTGAGCAGATCGGCTGGTTGTTCACCCTGTTTGTGATCTTTCAATCGATCGGGACGTTGCCCGGCGGCGTGCTGCGCGACCGCTACGGGCCGCGCTGGACGACGGCGATCAGCGGGTTGTTCCTGGGTTTGGGGATTTTTGCGCTGGCGCTGGGCCCCTCCTACTCGCTCGTCGTCGTTTTGTGGTGCGTCGGCAGCTTTTTTACCGGGTTTGTCTACAACAACGGGGTGACAACCGGAAACAAGTGGTTCCCCGATCACCGCGGCGTGATGACCGGGATCATCGCCGGCGCCTTCTCGTGGGGTTCGCTGCCGTTCATCTTCCCAATCCGGGCGATCCCGCACAACGCGCCGTCCTATGTCTTCTTCAACGTGATCTATGTCATGGCCGGGATTCTCGGCGTCGTGGCGATCCTCGCCTCACTCTTTATGAAAGATCCGCCGGCAGGCTGGCGGCCGCCCGGCTGGGCGCCGCAGGCGAAAGCAAAAAAGCGGCCCTCCGAGCATCAATATACCGTTGGCGAAGCACTGCACACCTGGCAGATGTGGGTGCTGATCGTCTCGTTTGTGCTGATTTCGGGCGCCGGCCTTGCCGGCATCAGCAAGATGGTCGCCTATTCCAACAGCTTCAAATTTGCCGCCACCGCGGCGACCGCGGCCGCCGGCGGCATCGCCATCGCCAACGGCTTTGGCAAGTTCCTGTTGGGCGCGCTGTCGGAGCGCCTCGGCTCCGAGATCGTCATGATCGTTGCCTACATCCTGTGCGGCGTTTTGCTGTTTGTGACGATCTACGCCGGAGTGACCCATCAAGAGCTGTTGTTTGTCTGCGCGGCGATTGCGGCAATCTTTTTCTGGGCGTCGCTGTTCTCATTGTTTCCGATTGCGGTCGGCCATTACTACGGCGAGATGGCCGCCGGCGGCAATTACGGTGTACTCTACGCGATCGCCAAAGGCTCGGGCGGCCTTTATGGCGGCATCCTGTCAGCGATCCTGATCCGGCAGCACGGCTTTACCTTTGCCATCGCCGTCGCCGGGATCATGGCGGTCGTTGCCGGTCTCATCATCATCCCGCTGAAGTTCCGCCCGCCGGTGTGGCGGCCGGCGGCGGGCCGAGGGGCCGTCCAGCTCTTATAGCAAACTCTTGATCTTGTAGAGCAGCCGCTGCTCCAGCCCGGCCGGCGCGGCGGCGAGGAGCGTCACCGCCGGCACGGTCTCATACGTCTTACCGTCAAGGTCGATCGCCACCTTGCCGACAACCGCGCCCTTGGCGATCCGCCCATCGGGCACAGGGTCGAGATGCAGGCTCTTGCCAAGCGCGAGCTTTTTGCTGGCCGGCAGGGTCAGGGTGACAGTCTCGGCCGGACCCACCGGGACATGGACCGGGCTGAGGAGGGGATTATCGATCGCGCCGACCGCCTCGCCCGCGGTCATTACCGTCCGGTTCTGGAAAAAGCGGTAGCCGTAATCGAGCAGCGCCTCGATATCGTCTGCGCTCGCCCGCCAACTGGGCCCCCCCATCACCACGGCGATCAGCCGCCGTCCGCCACGCAGTGCGGTGGCATCGATGCAATGGCCGGATTCCTTGGTCAGTCCGGTCTTCAGCCCGTCCACCGAGGAATCGCGAAATATCACCGGGTTCCAGTTCCGCTGGGTGATATTGTCGTAGGTGAAGGTCTGCTGCTTTGAAATTTTCAGGATCTCGGGAAACGCCTCGATGATCGCGCGCGACAGGCGGGCGACATCGAGCGCGCTGGTGTAAAGATCCGGGTCGGGCAGCCCGTCGACATTGGCATAATGGGTGTCGCCGAGGTGCAGCAATGCCGCCCGGTGGTTCATCATCGCGGTAAAGCTGGCGCGCGTGCCGGCCACCGCCTGGGCGAGCGCGACGGCCGCGTCATTGCCGGAATCGATCGTCAGCCCGGAGATCAGATCCTTGATCGTCACCGGCGTTGCCGGATCGATAAACATGCGCGAGCCGCCCGCCCGCCATGCCGCCGTGCTGACCGCGACGCTGCGGTCCAGGGGCAGGGTGCCAGCCTTGATCGCCCGATAGGTCAGATAGACCGTCATCAGCTTGGTCAGGCTGGCCGGTGGCAGATGCAGATGCGGCGCTTTGGCAGCGATCACCGTGCCGGTGGCAAAATCCATCAGCACATAGCTCGACGCATCGGGCAGGGTGGGAGCCGGCGGCACATCGGCAGGCAGCGGGATCTTTCCTTCGAGGACCACCGGCGCCGGGCCGGGATTGGCCAAGGCCGCGGCGACGCGCGGCGTTCTGGTCCTTCGCGCCGGTCTGGCCGACAGACCCGGAGCGGCGGCAAACAGAAAAACAGCAAGGCAAAGCCCGGAACGGAGCAGCAGCGCGGCGGTCTTCATGGCAGGCCGGGTTTCCCAAATTTGCCCGACATTAGCCCCTCGACAGGCGCGGTTCCGCGTGCTTCCGTCAAATGCCGGGCGGGCGGGCGCTTGCACAGCCCCGGCAGGACGGTACGGTCCGGTCCGGGGCCGAATCAGCGGCCGAACGCGGCGCCGCCATAATGGCGCGGCCGGCGATCGCCGCGCGCCAGAAATTCCCGTCTACCCGGCGAAAGCGGCAAAGCACTTGTTCGAGTTGAAGATCCAGCTCTCGACAAAAGCGCTCTCGCCGGGCCGCCGGCCGAGTTCGCGCATCGCGCCCAAAAGGCACATCCAGTTCAGCATCTCCTGCTGGCCGCTGTCCTCGATTGCCGCCAAGGGGCGCTCGCGCCAGGCCGCATGATCGCCGCTCTCCAACGCTCGATAAAGCGCGCGGTCGGCTTCGACATCGGGATAGAGCAGATGGTTTTTGCGCGTCAGAAAGGCGTGCGACCAGGAGGACGAGGCGACGAGCGCAACCCGCCACGGGCTGTCCGCGCACAGGCGGGCGACGGCGGCGCCGAGATCGTAGCAGCGCCACGGCATCGGCGAGGGCGGGTCGAGATCGCTCTCGGCCGGCAATTCGGAGAGGCTGCGCACCCCGGCTTCCTGGGCGATGACCCGCCGGCCGTAGCAGTTGATCTGAAACGGCAGCACCGGATAGGGGAAACCTTCACGGTCGTAGTCGAGGAAAAGCAGCGTGTTCAGAAAGGCATGGCCAAGCTGATGGTGCAGCGGCCGATAGGCGTAAGCGGTGTCAAAACCGGCTTCGAGCAGACCGCTTGCCAGAAGCTTTCCAGCCTGCGGATGGCCTTTGTAAGAGAAAGTCTTGTCGCTTGCCTCGTTCCACACGTTCGGGCCGTGGGAATGCTGCCACGGCTGCGGTTCCATCTTGTCGTAGGCGAACAGGCAGAAGGCCGGGATCACATCCTCGCGAAAATTCTCGTACTGGTCGTCGCCCCAGATCACGACCAGATCCGGCGCGAATTCGTCGAGGAGCCGCCGGGCATTGCGGAACCCATTGACAAGCGCGGCGCGATGCCGCCCCGCCGCCGCCAGCCCCTCATCGTTGCCGTATTCCCTGCGCATCGGTTCCGGCCAACCGGAAGGATCGCGATAGCGTTCGGGCAGCGCCGGGTCGGCGAGAACACGCTTCAGGATGCGCCCCATCTGCGCGTCCGGTCCCGACAGCGGCGGATAATGGGTGACGCCGAGGCCCAGGATCTCGCCCATCTCTTCCTCCCATC
>JBOHMF010000077.1:0-12884 GCA_050730055.1 Allostellaceae bacterium | reverse complement strand
GACCGGCTGGGGGTGCCGCATGGCCCCGAGCGCGCCGCACTCGCGCGCGGCGAGACCGTTGTGCTGAAGGACGGCCGGCGGGTCGCGCCGGAGATGGTCGAGGGCGAGGGCCGCGCCGGTGCCCGTCTCGCGATCGTCGGCGATGCGGCCGACACCGCCTCTCTCGTCGAAGCCGTGCGCGGCGCCGATCTTCTCGTCATCGAGGCGACCTTTCTCGCGCGCGACGGCGAACTGGCGCGCCAGCGCCGGCACCTGACCGCGGCCGAGGCGGCACATCTCGCGCGCGAGGCCGGGGTGGGGCGGCTCGTCCTCAACCACATCTCGGGCCGCTATCGGGTCGAAGAGATTGCGGCCGAAGCCGCCGCGATCTTTCCCGAGAGCCGGGTCGCCGCCGATTTTGACCGCTTTCGCGTCACCGCGCGTTTGGCTGCAAATTGACCGCGAAACTGCTTTAGCGCGCGGCGGCCCGGTGTCCCTGGGGCGGGCGCCAGTCCCGGCCGGCGCGGCGGCGGGCGGCCCAGCCGTAGCGGTGATCGCCTTCGAGCAGGTGCAGATGATCGCCGATGCGATTGCGTTCGAGCCAGGCGACCGCGGCTTCCAACTCGGCCAGCGTCATCTCGGCCCGGCTCTTGCCGCCAAGCGCCCGTTTCAGTGCGGCGTTGTAGGCGTGATAGGTGCCCTGACCGCGCGGCGCGCGCAGGTCCACCGCATCCTCGACCACCTGGGTCGCCACCATCTCGCCGATGCGCGCGCGCAGGCGGCGCTCGACAAGGCGCGGCGGCTCCGCGCTCTCCTCCGCCGCCTCCCGCCGTTCGGGACGCAGGGTTCCCAGTTCGGGACCGGGTGCGAGCGTCGTGTAGCGCAGCGCCAGAGCGTTGCTTTCCAACGGCACGATCGCACCGTCTTCGGCGTTGCCGTCCATCTCAAACGTCAGACGGCCCTGGCGCCGCAGGCGCGGGCGCCGCGCCAGGGTGCCCTGCTCGACCTCCATGCGTTCGCGGAACTTCGCGAACAACGGGTCGTCGGGGTGAAAGACCAGCGCCCGCTGCGCCGCATAAGGCCCGCCCCACGGATCGACGCGGGTGGCGCGCGCCACCATCTGCTCCAGCCAGGGCCGGCTGCGGATATGGGTCAGCGCCGCCACCACCGCCACTTCCGGCGCATCAAGACCTTCATAGGCCATCGCCACGGTGACGAGGATCGCGGGTTCGGACAGGAGGCGGAACGCGGCCAGCGTCTCGTGCGCGTCGGTCAACTCGGAGATGGCAAGCCGCGCCGTTGCCGCGGCCTGCCGCGGCGGCAGCCAGGAGCGCAAAAGATCGAGATAGGTGCGCGCGGTGGTCTGATCGGGCGCCACCACCAGGAGCTTGCCAAGGCCGCGCGCCGCGGCGCCGGCGGCAAGACCATGTGCTGTCCGCCGCTCGGCGCGCAATCTGCGGGTGGCGCGATAAGCCTCGCGCAAGAGCGCCTCGGCAAACCCGGTGCGCAGTGCGGTAAAGAGCGCCGGCCGCGTCGTTTCGCTTGGAAAGGGCGCGCGCAGCCGGTGCGGGCCGACCTCGTGCCGCTCCTCGTCGAGCCAGCGCGCCTCGCCGTCGAGCGCGCCAAAAGTGACCGGCAGAACCGCCTGCTCGGCCAGCGCCTGAGCGCGCGAATAGCCGACGATCGCCCAGCCGGGCGCGTTCATATCGATCTGGCGGGTACCGAGGCGGGGTCCGCGCCGATACGGCAGCCACAGGATGCCGCGCCCGTCGGCCCGCTCCAATGTCCCCGACAACAGAAGGCGCACGCGGGCGCATTCAAAAAGCGGCAGGAGCGCCTGCGACCAGCCGGCCGCCTCGTCCAACGCCGCGGCGGTCGCGCCGCGCGCCGCGGGCAGGAGGGCCGGGTCGAGTTCGGCGAGAGCCGGCAGATGATGCACCTCGTCCACCACCAGCAGGTAGCGGTGGCGGCGGAACTCGGCGAGATGCAGATCGGGAGCGGCGGCCACACCCTGATAGGTGGTCACATAACCGTCGAGACCGCGGCACGGATCGGGCAGGTTTTCCGCCGCACGCACACTGAGACCGTGGCCGAGCGCCGCGCGCCACGCCGGATCGGCAAAGGCTTCCTCGGCTTGCAGGCGCAGGCTGTCGCGCGGCACCACCCAGCACACCCGGTCGATCGCCCCGGCCGCTTTCAGCACCTGCGCCATCAGCACCGGCAGCAGCGATTTGCCGCCGCCCGGCGTCACCGCCGCCAGAACATCGCGCAGCCCGGCTTCCCCCGCCGCGACGGCGTGCGCGGCGCCGAGAAGCTGGCGCTGGTGCGAGCGCAGCGCGCGGGCGGGCGGCGATGACATGGGGCCATACTATGGATTCTCTTGGGACTTATGCCAATTCTTTGTGATCCCCTAGGATTTTGCAAAGAATTGGTTGTGCGGGCGCGGCAAACCGAGGTTTTCGCGCAAGGTGCGGCCCTCATATTCGTGACGGAAAAGGCCGCGCCTCTGCAATTCCGGGACGACGCGATCGACAAACGCGTCGAGACCGCCCGGGACCCACGGGAACATGATGTTGAACCCGTCGCAGGCGCGGCCCTCGAACCACTCTTCCATCTGGTCGGCGATCATCGCCGGGGTCCCGGTGAACGACAGCCCGCCATAGCTGCCGGCGATCCGGGCGAGCTCCCGCACCGTCAGATGGTCGCGCCGGGCGCGCGCGATCACCCGCTCCCGCCCGCTCTTGCTGGCGTTTGATTCCGGGATCTCGGGCAAGGGCGCGTCGAGATCAAACTCCGAGGCGTCGTGGCCAAGCGCGATCGAGAGCGAGGCGAGGCCGCTGTCCGGGTGCACGAGGCTGTCGAGGAGGGCCCGCTTGTCGCGCGCCTCGGCGGCACTGTCGCCGACCACGACCAGCGCGCCAGGCAGGATCTTCATGTGCTCCGGGTCGCGCCCGAGCCGTTCCATCCTGCCCTTGACATCGGCGTAAAAGCGTTGCGCATCGGCAAGGTTGCCGCCGCTCGCAAAGATCACCTCGGCGGTTTCGGCGGCAAGCTGGCGGCCGGCTTCCGAGGCGCCGGCCTGGACGATGACCGGCCAGCCCTGGATCGGCCGGGCGATGTTGAGGGGCCCCCGCACCGAAAGAAACTCGCCCTTGTGATCGAGCACGTGCAGCCGCTCGGGATCAAAATAGATGCCGTTCTCGACATCGCAGATAAAGGCGTCGTCGGCCCAACTGTCCCACAGCCCGGTCACCGCATCAAAAAACTCGCGGGCGCGGCGGTAGCGCTCGCCGTGTTCCAGAGCCTCGGTCAGGCCGAAATTGAGCGCCGCGTCGGGGTTGGAGGTGGTGACGAGGTTCCACCCGGCGCGCCCGCCGCTGATGTGATCGAGCGAGGCAAACCGGCGGGCGATCATGTAGGGCGGTTCAAAGGTCGTCGAGGCGGTCGCGATCAGCCCGAGATGCCCGGTCATCATCGCGAGCGCCGGCAGAAGGGTCAGCGGGTCGAATGAGGTGACCGTGGCGCTGCGCTGCAACGCCGCCATCGGCATGTTGAGGACCGAGAGATGGTCGGCCATGAAAAAGGCGTCAAAGCGGCCCTCTTCGAGCTTTTGCGCAAACCGCACCAGGTGGCGCAGGTTGAAGTTGGCGTCCGGCCAGGCGCCGGGATAGCGCCACCACGCGGTATGGATGCCGACCGGGCGCATAAAGGCGCCCAGCCGCAACTGACGCGGCTGTCTCATCGTCCGCTCGCGCGCGAGCGCGGCTCAGTAGCTGGAAATCTCGATCGAGTGCCGATCCGGGTCATCGATATAGACCGACTGGATCGTCCCGATCGCCCCCGCCCGCGGACCCGGTCCCATCCGCACCGGCACGCCGCAACGTTCGAGATGGGCCATGACCTCGCCGACCGGCGCCTCGGTGATAAAGCAGATGTGCGCCGGCATCCGCTTCTCGCCGCCCGCCCCCTCGTTCCGCGCTGGCGTCGCGCCGGCGGCGTCGAGATGGATCTTCTGCTGACCAAAGTGGATCGCGGCGCGGCCTTCGCTCATGCGCTCGGCGCGCACCCCGAGCACGCGCGTATAGAAATCGAGGCTGCGCTCGATGTCGGCGACGGTCAGGTTGAGATGGTCGATGCGCTCGATCTTCATGGCCGGCCTCCCCGGGTGAAAGAGGGGTGAAAGAAGTCCGCAGTGTGGCACGATGAAAGCCGGCCGGGAAGCGCGGCGCCGGCCGCGCCCGCCCGGGGCGGGGATCGGCAGCCCGGCGCGATCCTCATGCGCAATTGTCGGGAGCGGGTACGCCGCCGCTGCCCAGCGGCCGGTTCCGTGCTATTTTGCGCCCGCAATGGGAGGATAGCCATGTCGGTCCGTCTCGTCGTCACGCTCCGCGCCGCGCCCGGCAAGGGCGCCGAACTCGCCGAACTCTACAAGGGCCGCTGCCGCGAGGTCGGACAGGAGCCGGGCTGCGAGCAGCTCGAGGTCTTTCGCAGCGCTCTCGATCCCGACCGGCTGGTGCTCATGGAGCGCTGGACCGATCAGGCAGCGCTCGACGCGCACGCCCGGCGCGACGTGGGCCGCCCGCCGTTGCGCCCGGATCTGCGCGCCGGTGCGGGCGAGCGCGAGGACTACGAATACAAGCGCACCCGCTGACCGCGGGTCTGCGCGATGAAGGTCTCCTACTTTGAGACCGCCCATTACCGGCCGCCGCAACCGTTGCCGGCGGCCTGGCCGGTGCCGCCCGCGGCCTATGACCGCGCGGCCGGGATCGGGGCCTATCGCGGCATGATCGCGCGGCTGCAACTGGTCGAGGCGCTGGGCTTTGACTGGATCAGCGTCGCCGAGCACCATTTTTCGCCGCACCGCCTGACCCCGGCGCCGACCGTCTCGGCGGCGCATCTGGCGGCGTTTGCGCAGAAGATCACGATCGCCGTGCTGGGACCGATCGTGTCGCAGAGCAATCCCGTCCAGGTCGCCGAAAACCTGGCGATGCTCGACACTCTGATCCCCGGGCGGCTGGTGGTCGGCCTCCTGCGCGGGACGACCGGAGAATATCTGAGCTACGGTCTCAACCCCGAGGAGGCGCGTGCGCGCACCAGCGAGGCGATGGAACTGGTCTTGAAGGCGTGGACCGAGCCGCAGCCCTTTGGCTGGCAGGGCCGGCATTACCAGTTCCGCACCGTCTCGGTGTGGCCGCGCCCGGCGACGGCGCCGCATCCGCCGACCTATGCGCTTGGCGGCAGCCGCGAATCCTGCGCGTTCGCGGCGCGCCATCATCTCGGCCTCGGCGTTGCCTACGGACCCTTTGCGACCGTCGGCAAGGCGGTCGGTTATTACCGCGAGGAGTGCGCGCACCACGGCTGGCAGCCGGCGCCGGAGCAGATCATCTACCGCGCCAACATCCTGATCGCCAAAAGCGACGACGAGGCCGGGCGATTGGCCGAGGCGGCGCGGCGCACGCGCATGCCCTTTCCGCTGCGCGCTTCGGTGCGCGAGGCGCTGGCCCGGCTCGACACCCGCAACATCGCCGGCGAAGCGCGGACCGCCAATGTCGGCGGCGCATTGCCGACCAATTTTCTCGGCGGACCCGATACGATTGTCGAGCAGATCCGACGCTGCCGCAAAGAGACCGGGGCCGGCGTCATCGATCTGATGTTTCAGGACCCCGGTTTGGGCGATCCGGACTTTCCGGTGCGCGCGCTCGAACTGTTCGGAACAAAGGTGCTGCCGCGTATCCGCGAGATTTGAGGGCCGCATTCGGGCACAAAAGGAAAAAGGAGGCTGCTGCGATGACGGGAGAGACAACGGGGTTTCGCGAGGGTGTCGTCGCGGCCGACGGGTTTCGCATCCGCTATGCGGAAGCCGGGGAGGGGAGTCCGCTCGTGCATCTGCACGGCGCCGGCGGGCTGCGCCTGTCGCCGGCGCACGATCTGCTGGCCCAACGCTTTCGCGTCATCGCCCTTGAGATGCCGGGTTTTGGCGATTCTCCCGAGAACACACGCACCCGCGATATGCCCGAACTCGCCGCGACGATGGGGAAGGCGGCCGCCGCCCTCGGTCTCGACCGCTTTGCGCTGTGGGGCACTTCCTTTGGCGGCAAGGCGGCGCTGTGGCTGGCGGCTCAGGAACCCATGCGGGTCACCGCGCTGGTTCTCGCAGCCCCGGCGGCGATCCGCCCGGAAGGCGTTGCGCCACCCTCCGGCACACCGGAGGAGATGGCGCGCGTTCTCTACGCCCATCCCGAGCGGATGGCTCCGATGCCACCGCCCGACCCGGCGGTTCAGAGCAGGCAGCACCGTCTGGTGATGCGGATCATTGGCCCGGCGCGCGACGCCGATCTCGAAACCTGCATGGGGAGTCTGGAAACCCCGACCCTCGTGTTGTTCGGCACCGAGGACCGTCTGATCCCGCCCGAATTCGGTCGCCTCTACAAAGAGAGGATGCCAAATGCGCATCTCGTCTTTGTCTACGACGCCGGGCACGTGATCGACGCCGAGCGACCGGAAGCCTTTGCCGAGGTCGTCGCCGACTTTGTCGAGCGGCGCGAGGCTTTTGTCGTCAGCCGGACGGCGACGGTGATCCATCCATAAGCCGGGCCATAAGCCGGGGAGGGTGCGTGATGAAGCTGGTGCTGTTTGAGACATCCGGGACGACCGGTGGGCCTTCAGCCCGCGGGCTTGACCCGCGGGCGCAGCCCGGGCTGTTGACCGAGCGCGGGATCGTATCGATCGCCGGCGCGGTCAAAGAGAGTTACACGCCGCAACTGACGATAGAGGGCGTCATCGACGGCTTTGACGGATTGCGCCCAGAATTGGAACGGTTGGCCGCGACTGGCGCAGCGTTGCCGCTCGACCGGGTCCGGCTTCATCCGCCGCTGCCGCGGCCGGGCAAGATCCTGTGCTGCATCGGCAACTACTGGGAGCACGCGCAGCGCGACCCGCGCCCGCTCAACATGTTTCTGAAAAACTCCGAGGCCGTCGTCGGCCCAGGCGACACCATCCGACTGCCGGAACTGACCGAGCCGTGGATCTTTATGCACGAGGCCGAATTGGCTCTGGTCATCAAGGGTCCGGCCAAAAAGATCGCCCGCGCCGATTGGAAAAAAGCCGTCTTTGGCTATACCTGCCTGATCGACGTGTCGGCGCGCGGCGAGGGGCGGCGCACCTGGAAGGCGGGAAGCTGGCTCGGCAAATCCTGCGACACCTTTGCCCCGATCGGCCCGTGCATCGCTACCGCCGACGAGATCCCGGACCCCAACGATCTCCATGTGCGGTTCTGGAACGACGGCCAGTTGCGCCACAACTACAACACCGACGACATGGAGCATCGGGTCCCCGAACTCGTCGAATTCGCTTCCTCGGTGATGACCTTGAACAGCGGCGATCTGATCGCCTGCGGCACAAATCACGAGGGCCTCGGCGCGTTGCAGGACGGCGAGGCGGTCGAGATCGAGATCGCCCGCATCGGCCGGATGACACTCAAGGTCTCCGACCCACTCAAACGGACGTGGGAGCGCGGCGTCTATATGGGTCCCGACTCGACCAACCCGGAAGCGGTGCGGCGGCATCGCCCGCAACCGGCGTGACGCGGGAGGAGATCGGTGATGACGCCCGCATCCGCCCGCAACATCGATTTTGTCGGGCACTCCGATCAGGGCGGCCGCGGCGACGGCGTGCAGGTCATGGTGCACAAGGGCCACGCCTTTGTCGGCCACATGTTCAGCGACGGTTTTACCATCGTCGATGTCGCCGACCCGCGCTGCCCGCGCACCGTCAATTTTGTCCCCGCGCCGCCCAATTCGCGCGCCTTTCACCTGCAAACCCACGGCGATCTCCTGCTGACGGTCAATGCGCCAAACATCTGGGTGATGCAGGGCTACAGCGACCCCAACGACTACTTCAAGGGGTCGATCACCGAGACCTTCACCCGGCGCGACAAGGCGTTTGCCGCCGGGCTGCGGGTGTTTGACATCTCCCATCCCGCGGCGCCGCGCGAGATCGCTTTTCTGCCGGTCGATGGGCTGGGGCTGCACCGGCTGTGGTATGTCGGCGGGCGCTATGCCACCGCCTCGTGCCACTGGCAGGGCTTTACCGATCATGTCCTGGCCGTGATCGATCTGAAGGAGCCGACCCGGCCGGAAATCGTCGGCCGCTGGTGGCTCCCGGGGATGCACGTGGCCGGCGGTGAGACGCCGGGCTGGCCAAAGGGGCGCCGCTTTGCGCTGCACCATGCGATTGTCGCCGGCAACCTCGCCTATGGCGCCTGGCGCGACGGCGGGCTGACGGTGCACGATGTCTCCGATCCGACGGCGCCAAAGCTCCTCGCGCACCGCAACTGGTGTCCGCCCTTTGGCGGCGGCACCCATACGCCCTTGCCGCTGCCCGGGCGCAATCTCTTGATCGCCGCGGACGAGGGCAATCTCGACAATTGCGCGGGCGGCATCCAGCGCTGCTGGGTATTCGACGTGCGCGAGCCAGCAAACCCGGTCTCGATCGCCGCCTTTCCGACTCCCGCCGAAGAAGATTACTGCAAAAAAGGCGCAAAATTCGGCCCGCACAATCTGCACGAGAACCGGCCGGGTTCCTTTGTCAGCGAGAACCTGATCTTTGCCACCTATCAGAATGCCGGGGTGCGCGTCTTTGACATCGGCGACCCGTTTGCGCCGCGCGAGGTCGCCCATTTTGTCCCGCCGCCGCCCGAGCGCATGATCGATCCGCGCCCGAACCGCCCGCGCGTCATTCAGTCAAACGATGTCTATGTCGGCCCGGACGGGCTGATGTATCTCACCGATGTCAATGCCGGGCTGACCATCCTGCAATACCGCGGTTGATAATTTATGAACCTTGGGGAGGAACCGATATGGACTTTTCGCGTCGCACTGTTCTCGGAATGGCGATTGCGGGAGGCGGCGTGGCGGTCATGGCGCGCGCGCAGGCCGCGACGGCTCCGGCCGCTTATGTCGTGACCTATCTTGAAACGGGCGCCGCCGAAGCTCAGGCCGCGGCGGCGCTGTTGCGCCAGGCCGCGGCGACGAGCCGCCGCGCGGCCGGTAATCTGTTTGCCTATGCGCTCGAAGAGAGCGGCCGCCCAAGCCGCTTTGCTCTGATCGCGGGCTGGCGCGACGCGGACACCTTGGCCGCTCATCAGCGGGCGGAAGCGGCGAGCGGGCTTGCCACCAAAGTGGGAGTCCTGCTGGTCAGCCCGCCCGACCGGCGGCCGAGCACGGCCCTCTCGGTCGCTCCCGCCGCTGCCGCACCGACGACCACGGCGGTTTACGTGGTCACCCATGCCGATATCGTGCCGCCAGCGAAGGCGCAGGCGATCCCCGTGCTCGAACAACTGGCCGGTGAGGCGCGCCGGGACAGCGGCAATCTGTGGTTTGACGTGTTCTACCAGAACAGCCGCCCCAACCATTTCACCCTGTTTGAGGCGTGGCGCTCGCCGCAGGCGTTTGACGCCTACCGGAGGGCCGCCGGTACGCGTGTCGCCCGCCAGAAAGTGCTGCCGATGCAGGGCGCGCTCTATGACGAGCGGGTCTATCGCGCGCTCGGGTAGGGGGCCGCATTAGGGCTTGATCGCGACCGTGTTGCCCGTGACGCGGACTTCATAGACCGCAATATCGGTCGATACCGGGCCGTCCAGAAGCTTGCCGGTGCGCAGATCGTACCGCGCGAAATGCAGCGGGCACTCGACGATGTGGCCGATGAGGCGCCCGCGCGACAATGGCGCCCGCTTGTGCCCGCAGACATCGGCGATCGCGTGAAAGACGCCATCGACGTTGGCCAACAGTACGCGCTCGCCCGCGACCCCGACCCATTTCATCTGACCCGGGGCGAGGTCGCCGGTCTTGGCGACAGGAACGAACTGATCCGACATTGCCGAGCATCGCCCCGCACCCCGACCCTCTCCCCGCACGCGGGGAGAGGGAGAGCAGGGGCTCGCCGTCAGTTTGGATGAAAGCCGAAGAGCTTGGCGGCGTTGCCGGAGGTGATCTTGCGCCGTTCTTCCTCGCTCGTCCCCTGGAAGATGCGGTCGAGGAAATCCTGCGAGCGCGGCCAGGTCGATTCCGCATGCGGGTAGTCGCTGCCCCACAGCATGTTGTCGACCCCGATATGCTCGCGCAACTGCACCCCGAGATCATCCTCCATAAACTCGACAAACATGTTGCGCCGCCAGTAGTCGCTCGGCAGCGCGCCATCGCTCGACTTCCAGCCCTTGGTGAAGACCGGACGCTCGCGGTAGGTGAAGTCCATCTGCTTCAGCCAGTGCGGGATCCAGGCGGTCTCGTGCTCGACCGAGCCGACCTTGAGGCGCGGAAAGCGGTCAAAGACACCGGCAAAGACCATCGCGGAGAGCGAATAGCGCACCCAGTGATCGGTGGTCGAGCGGCCGGCGCCGGTCAGCGCCGAGACATCCATCGTGAATTCGCAGCCGGGGACGCCGCTGCGATTGGTGGCGATGTGCAGGAGGAGCGGGATCGCCAGGTCCTGAGCGGCCGCCCACAGCGGGTCATAGACGGGATCGCGGTAGGGCCGCTCGGGCAGTGGCGAGACCGGGATAAAGGCGCCGACCAATCCCAGCTTCTTGACGCGTTCGAGTTCGCGCACACCGACCGCGACATCATCGACATTGAGCATCGCGATGCCTTTGAGGCGCTCCGGGTTGGCCTTGCAGAAATCGGCGATCCAGTCGTTGTAGACGCGGCAGATCTCGGTCAACAGCACGCTGTCCGGGATGCGATACCAGAAGAGACCCTGGCTCGGTTGCAGGCATGATCCCCAGACGCCGTCCTCCTCATTCTCGGCGAGCATCGCCTGCGGATCATAGGCGCCCTTTCTGACATCTTCCCACAGACCGAGAAAATCGATCTGCGAGGGGTCCTCAAAGCGCTGGCCGGCCTGCATCACCGCACCCAGCGTGCCGACCTGCATCCCATTGATGACCCAGGCGTCGTACTCCCGCCCGGTCACGGTCTTGCGGCGCTCCATGCGCGGAGCGCGGTCGCGGAACTTCGGATCGATCCGGCTCGAATACAGATCGGGCGGTTCGACGATATGCGAATCCGCCGAGATGAGCTTGTAGGCTGGCATGGCTTTCCTCCACTGCTGCGCCGCCCGCGCGGCGGACAACCCGGCCGCTCACGGGCGGCCTGTTCTGGTGAAGGGAAACCCTATGACCCGCGCGGGGCCCCGTCAAGAGCGCGGATATTGGGCACTTTTTGGTTGCAGCGTCGCGCGGATAATAAAGGGCGCGGGAATCCTTGCTATTTCCCGTTGGCTTTTCTACCGGCCGACGGTTTCAGCAGGAGCGGCAGAAGCGGCCCCATCCGGACCAGCATCGGATGGACCCGCCGGTGCTCCCCATTCTCCGAGAGAAAGGAATAGCCCTCGCCAATCGATCCCCAGTCAAACCAGACGATGACCGCGATAAACACGAACAGGACGACAAACAGATTGACGCCGGCCGGGGCGGCGCTGTCGCCGCGGAATGCGCCAACCGCGAGAGTGAGAGACAAAATCGTGAAAAATATCCTGGCGGCCACGGCCTGCCTCCATGCCTGCCCAAAATGTAGGCGGGCGGCGGGCATCTGTCAAAGGCGGCGCAGCATAAAGCACGGGACAATTGCCGTCTCGGGCGTGCGCTCGGCCCGGCCGCTGTCGCGCTGCGCGTTCCGCGCAACCCGGCCCTCCGCGTGCGAGGCTGGGTTTGCGCTCGACCGGGGCCCGGATTTGGCGCAGCATCGCGGCATGATCAAAGAGGCCCTGCTCAGCCGGAGCAACCGGGTCAACGCGCTGATCGGCTCGGGTCATTTTCTGTCGCATTTCTATGCGCTGTGCCTGCCGCCGCTATTTATCGTCTGGCAGCACGCGTTTGGCATATCCTTTGCCGAGGTCGGCCTGTCGGTGGCGCTGATGGCGGGCACCACGGCCGTGGCGCAGACACCGATCGGGGTTCTTGTTGACCGCCATGGCGCGCGCCCGTTTCTGATCGGTGGCGCGCTGGTGATGGCGTTGTCGATCGCGGCGATGGGGCTGGTGACGGCCTACTGGCAGATCGTCGGGCTGGCGGTGCTGTCGGGTCTTGGCAATTCGGTCTTTCATCCTGCGGATTACACGATCCTCTCGGGATCGGTCAGCCGCGAGCGGCTCGGCCGCGCCTATGCCTTTCACACCTTCTCCGGCTATGTCGGGTTTGCCGCGGCACCGCCGGTGATGGCCGGGCTGATGCTGCTGATCGGCTGGCGCCACAGCCTCATGCTGGTCGGTCTCATCGGCGTCCCGGTGGTGCTGATGATCCTGTGGCAGAGCGGCATCCTTGTCGAGGCGGCGCGGCAGACCGTCCCCGCGAAAAAGTCCGCTTTTGCCGGTGCCTCGCTGCTGCTGACCCGGCCGCTCCTCTTTCTGTTCGCCTTTTACATGGTCTCCTCGATGGCGACCGCCGGCATCCAGTCGTGGCTGATCACGGTGCTGCACGAGACCTACGGGATGACGCTGACCACCGCCTCCTCGGTCCTGACCGGTTATCTCGTCGGCTCGCTGTTTGGCATCCTTGCCGGCGGCTGGATCGCCGATCGCAACCCGCGCCACCTCGCCTTTGTTGTCGTCTTGACCCTTTTGGGTGCGGCCTTTCTGTTTGTCGTCGGAATGGTCCCGCTCGCCGCGGGTCTGGCGATCGGCGTGCTGGTCGTTGCCGGCATCTTTCTCGGCGCGAGCCGCACGCCGCGTGACATGATGGTCAAGGAGTCCACGCCCGCCGGAGAGGTCGGCAAGGCGTTCGGTTTTGTCAGCGCCGGTCTGTCGCTCGGCAGCGCGCTGGCGCCGGTGCCCTACGGGCTGGTGATCGACGCGCATCGGCCCGATCTCGTGCTTGTAGCCGTCGCCGGGCTGCTGGTCGCCAGCCTGTTCTG
>JBOHMF010000076.1:0-12987 GCA_050730055.1 Allostellaceae bacterium | reverse complement strand
CCTGTGGGCGCGCCTCAAGGAATGGCGTGCGGTGGCAACGCGCTATGAAAAGACCGCCTGCTCCTTTCTTGGCGTGCTCTGTCTGGCCGCCGCTGCCGATTGGCTCAAGCCATAACAGGCCCTAATCAGTGAGACTTGGTATTAATGATTGTTGTTAGAATAGGTGCAGTCCCAGATGAACCATTACTCAACCATGCGAACTTAATTTACTTCAAAAACAAAGAAATTTGCCTGGATATCGAGGAAAAGGTGCACTAGCACTACCTGGGCACTTTCGGTGGGTGTTGCCGCAGCCTTGAAATCGTGCTGTGGCTGACGTTGAAACTCCGGGCGATCTCGCGCACCGGCTCGCCGTCGATGTCGCGCCGCTTAATCGCCTCGCGTCTCTGGTGCTCGGTCAATTTCGGCGGGCGGCTCCCGCGTATTGAGATAGACCTCTGCGCCCCAGAAAAAGAGACCGATAAAGGCGAGGAATGTCGCGCTCGTCCAGGCCAGTTCAAAATGCCAGGATTTGGCGGGAAGCGTGCCGCGCACGGTCGTGCTGGTCCGGCGATAGCGTACGCAGAACGTGATCATCAGCCCGAATACGAGCACCAGGACAAAAAAGGAGATGATCAACAGCCCGAGGTAGAGCCAGTTGACCTCATGCGCCAGGATCGAGGCGGTAGGGGGCAGAAGGCGGATCACTTGCTACTCGCCGGGTTCATTGCGCCTTCCCCGGCGCGCCGCTCTTGGCCGCCTGTTTTGCCGTTGCTTGCGGGTTTCCCAGCCAGTCCGGAAAGCCGGCTGCCGCTGCCCGCTTCATCGCCACCGCCGCGACCAGCGCCATCAGCCCGAGGATCAGGGCCGGAGCAGCGTCCTTCTGCTCATAGGCGGTCTTGGGATTGGTCTGCCCCTCGGCTTCAGACATGGGTGCCTCCGGCGAGCGGCCCGGAGGGCAGGGGCAGGAGACGCCCGCGTTCGAGCCGCCACTGCGCCAGCGCCAGCCACAACCCGCCGATGCCGACAAAAAGCGGGTCCGGTCGGCCACACCAGAGGAATGTGCAAACCCGGAAAGATCAGCCAGAAGTCAATGAACAGATAGCCGAGGAGGAGTGAGGCCGCCGCCGCCGCAAGGCTCGCCGGGCGCCGCTTCAGCGGCCACCACACCAGGATCAAGAACGGCAGCGCCACCGTAAACACCGCGACGAGACAAGTCAGGGCCAGCCAGCCGTTGGCGATGCGGTCGAGATACCACGGGATCTCGTCCGTCAGATTGGATTCCCAGATCGTCAGAAACTGCATAAAGGCGAGATAGCCCCACAGCGCCAGACCGGCAAACAAGAGGGTGCCGAGGCTGCCGAGAGAGGTTCCGGCGGAGCGCAGCAGCACCAGCGCGCCGAGCGACAGTCCGATCCAGAACAGAAAGCCGGCGAGCCAACCGGGAAAGAACGCGGCCGGGTCGAGGAGCGCCGCAACGATGCTGAGCGCAATCCCGACAATCGCGGCGGCCAAGGCTCCCAGACGGAAGCGCGCTCCGGGCATGGCGCACCCGCGCTCATTTTGACAACTCCGCCTGCTCTTTTGGCGACAGCGCGGCGAGAGGGGTGTCCTGGCTCTGCTCCAAGGCGCGGATATAGGCGGCGATCGCCCAGCGGTCGCGCGGCATTACCCGGCTGGCATAGGAGTACATGATGCCGTGGCCGTGGGTGATGGCATCATAGATTTGCTGAAACTTTACCTTGCGCAGTTTTCCGGTGAGAAACGAGGGCGGCGCCGGAAAGCCGCGCTCGACGATGCGGCCGTGGCCGTCGGCGAGCGGCGAATGGCAGGGCGCGCAATAGATGTCAAAGCGCTGCCGCCCGCGCTCCAGGAGGGCGAGGGTGAGTGGCGGCGGTTTCACCGGCACGTCGGCGAGGGCGATCGTGTGGGCCGGTGGCGTCGGCGGCCACAGCTTCAGATCGGGCAGCGCCTGGGCCGGGCGCCAGGTATTGTCCTTCTTCTGCACCGACAGGATGCGGCGAAACCACAAGAGCTGCGGCAGGATCACGTTGAGTGCGATCTTGCTCCAGTAGGCGAAGGCATAGGGGTCGTAGAACGCGGCGTTGATGGTGGTGAGATCGGCCGGCTTGCCGCTGTAGAACGGCATGAACGCCTCGATCGCGTAGCAGTAGGCGATCAGCCAACTGCTGGCCAGCAGCAGCCGCGCCAGCACCTCGATATGGCGCAGCGTGACCATCGTGCCGATCGGGTAGCTGAGGCGCAGCGGGATCAGCAGCATCAGAAGAACGGCAAAACCGACCAGCGCCGCGCCAATGACAAAATAGGGCGGCAGAAACGTCGAATGCCAGCCCGGCGTCATGCCGCCGGACAGATCGAGGCCGGCGATGCTGTGCGCGGCTACGGCTTCCGCCACCATCAGCCCGGCAAAGGCGAGGTAGATGGCGCGAAAGTGGCGCCATTGCGTTGACGAACCCTGCCAACCCATGGCCAGCACGCCGTAGAGCACGCGCGTTGTCCGGTGAGAGGCGCGATCGCGCAAGGTTGCCAGATCGGGGATGAGAGCGATGGACCAGAACACGACGGCGCCGACGATAAATGCGATGATCCCGACAAAATCCCAATGCAGCGGGCTGCGGAACTGCGGCCAGGTGCCCATCACATTGGTATAGGGAAACAGCCAATAGGCGTACCAGTAGCGGCCAAGATGAAAGATCGGCATCAGCCCGCCGGCCGCGGCAGCAAACAGCATCATCGTCTCGGCGATGCGGTGCGTGGCGGTGCGCCAGTCGGCGCCGGTCAACAGAAAGAGCGCCGAGATCAGCGCGCCGCCGGTGGCGATGTCGGTCCACCAGATATAGTTGGCGATGGCAAAACCCCAGGCGGTCGGGATGGTGACGCCCCAGATGCCGACGCCGATGACCGACAACGCGCCCAGCGCCACCGTCAGCAGCAGAACCAGCGCGAGGGCGATGCCAAGACCGATCCACCAGCCGAGATGCAGCTGCGGGCGCAAGACGATGCCGCTGACATCCGCAGTCACCGAGGCAAGCGTCGTCTCGGGGGCGACAACGGCAAGGTTCTCGGAAGCCGGCACCGCTCACACCTCGCCGAGCGCCGGGTTGGGGTTGGTGAGCCGCGCCTCGCAGGTTGTGCGCGGACGCGTATTGAGCCCCTCCAGTATGCCGTAATCGAGCGGCGAATCCTTGCGTTTGCGCACCGCGCTTTGAGGATCGTTGCGGTTGCCAAAGACGATCGCCTCGGTCGGACAGGCGGCCTGGCAGGCGGTCACAATCTCGCCGTCGCGCACCTTGCGGTGCTCGCGCAGGGCGGTGATCTCCGCTTCGCGGATGCGCTGGACGCAATAGGTGCATTTTTCCATGACGCTGCGCGCGCGCACCGTGAGATCCGGGTTCCAGGCGAGATCGAGCCGGGGATCGCGCTTGGTATAATTGATCCAGTTGAAGCGGCGCACCTTGTAGGGACAGTTGTTGGAGCATAAGCGCGTGCCGACGCAGCGGTTGTAGGCCATGACATTGAGACCGTCGTGATCGTGCATCGTCGCCTCGACCGGGCAGACCACCTCGCACGGCGCGTCCTCGCACATCATGCAGGGAACCGGCTGAAACAAGGTTTCGGACGCCGCCTCGGCGTCGCCGCGGTAATAGCGGTCGATGCGAATCCAGTGCATCTCGCGGTTCCTCAAGACCCGGTCCTTGCCGACGACCGGGGTGTTGTGTTCGGCCGCGCAGGCCGCCGTGCAGCCGTCGTAGAGCAGTCCGATCTGCGGCTGTACGATCGTTGCGGTGCTGTCAAAGGCGCGCGCATCGCTCCAGCTCTCAAACGGGTCCGCTTCCGGCAGATGCCAATGGCACAGCCGCGTTGTCTCGTTGACGTGGGTGGCGAGATGAAGGCTGAGTTTGACCCGTTTCAGCGCCCGGTCAAAACCGAGATCGGGGGGCGCGGTAAAGACCGGATTGCCGCCGAGAATGAGAAGCGTATCGACCTTGCCCGCGTGCATGTCGGCGGTGAGCGCCGAGAGCGAGGCAAACTCGTCGGTGGTGTCGATCTCGGGCGGTTCGAGGGTATCAAGCGTATGGCCGGGGGCGCCCAGCCCCCAATTGATCGCATGGCCCAGGAGGTGCACGGAGACCGGCTGATACGGCCCGACATGGAGGAAGGCGCGCCCCTTGTTCTGCGCCAGGTCTGCCGCCACGGCCGCGAGCCAGGGCGGGTTGGCGCCGCCCGTCCACTCTTTTGGGCCAATGCCGAGACGGGCGGCAAGCGCGCGCAGGACGGGTTCCATCTCCGCCGCGGCGACGACAAAGCGATGGTCGACATTGGCGCCGGTCAGGGTCGGCGTGCTTTCGATCGCATAAAGGCGGTTGCCCCGCCCGCCGCTCGCCAGCTCGCGCCGCCGCTGCGCAAAGGCGCGGGCATGAGCGAGATAGCCCGGAGCCCTGTCAAACAGATCGCTGTCGATGGCGAGAATGACATCGGCCTTGTCGAGCTTTGGCACCACCGCAACGGCGCGGCCAAAGGCGCGCCGCGCCGCCTCGCCGACAGCGCCGCGCAAGCCGGCACGCCAGTAATGCGGCTGCATCTGCGGGTAGAGGCTTTGCAACTGGGCGAACTGCGCCTTGAGCGTCGGAGATGTCGTCGGCTCGCTCAGCACCCGAAGCCCCGCACCCTGGGTCTTGGCAAGGGGTCCCAGCCGCTCGACGAGCGCGGTCAGCAGCGCGTCGGAACTCGATATTGCCCCATCGGCAAGGACCCATTGCGAGCGGTCGGGATCATAGAGATCGAGAATTTTGGCTTGCAGGATGGCGTCGGTCCCGCCAAGGCTCGCCGGGTGCCGGGCCGCATGCCGCCAGCCCGGACAAGGCCAGCGTCGCCGCCGTCAATTGCAGAAACCGGCGCCGGTCGAGGCTCCCGGCGAGTTCGGCCAGGCGCGCGTACTCGTCGGGAGACTGCTGTTCGAGGCGGCGCAGAAAATCGGGGCTTTGCGCCAATTCGTCGAGGCTCTGCCAGAAGGCGCGCCCGGCGCCGGGCGGCGGCTTGTTCTCGGCGAGGCTGAGACGCACCGGCTCCAGCATCCGGGCATTGGTTCAGATCTGCGAATGGCAGGTCATGCAGATATGGGTCGAGGGATAGCCCGCGCTTGCCGCCGTCTCGACCGTGGTGTGGCAGTAGCGGCAATCGATCCCGTCGCCGCCGACATGGTGTTTGTGACTGAACGGTACCGGCTGTTTGCGCACCTACTGCGTGCTGGTCGCATAATCGATCTGCGGGAAGATCCACGGCCCGAAATAGAGCAGCAGAAGGCTGAGCACGGCGACGATCAGCACCAGCCCGCCGACCTTGTCGAGGAGGCGCTAGCGGTGCCGCACCAGCGGCCGGACAACCTCCGCCAGGGTGCGGATGCGTGGCAGCAAAGCCGCCCGCTCGTCCCCGCCGGATGCAGCCTCGGTCTGGGCCTCCGCGTCTTCATGCGCGCGGAGGGTCGCAAGCTGGCGCCGGGCGGTCGCGACCGCGGCGTCCAGCCGGGGCGAGACCTGCGGCGGCGGCATCGGCGCCGGCGGGCCGCTAGCCGTGCCCCGGCGGCTTCCGGTGCGGAAGGAAGAGCCGATCAGCCGCCTCTTTCTGGGACGGCGACAGCGCGGCATAGAGCCTGGCAAAGGGTGCGAGCAGCCGCTGCAGACCCTCGGCTTGCGCGGCGGAAAGCTTCTGTTCAAAGCGCAGGCTTTCGAGCGCACTGGTGCCGGCGCTCGCCGGTCGCTCCTGGATGACCGCGCGCATCGTCGCAGCGTTGCTGCGCATGGTGGCGACGACAGCGTTGAACGCAGCCTCCTGGGCGGGCGTGATGTGCAGCATCTGGTGGATCTGCTGGATGCGCGTCGCCGCGCTGCCGGCGGGCGGCGCGGTTTGCGCCGCCGCCGGGAGGATCGCCAGCGGCAGGACAAGGAGGGCGCTGAAAGCGAGCGCGGCAGCGCGGCCCGCGCGAGGAGTGGGCTCGGTCATGGGTTCGCTCCTTGCCTCGATTGTCGTTGTTGCCATCAAACAGCCATCGCCGCTGTTCATTCCACCCGGGCGAGAGCAGCCCGTGCTAAACCTCAAAAAAGGCGGTCTCGCCCGCGCCCTGCAAGATGATGTCAAAACGGTAGGTCGGCAGCTCCGCGCCCCCGGTGGGCCGCGCAAGAAGGGTGGCGCGCACAGCCGGGTCGGCGATCGCGCAGAGCACCGGATCGCTGTCGTTGGCCGGTTCGCCGGCGAAGTAGATGCGGGTCACGAGTTGCCGCAGGAGGCCGCGGGCAAAGACCGTCACTGCGATGTGCGGCGCCTGCCAGGCGTTGCCGCGGCCGGGCACCGGACCCGGATGGATGGTCACAAAGCGGAAGCGGCCCTCGGCATCGGTGGAGGCGCGACCATAACCGCGAAAGTTCGGATCGAGCGGCTTGTCCGTCCGGGTGTCGTCGGGATGGGCATAGCGGCCGGTGGCATTGGCCTGCCACACTTCGAGACAGGCATCGGCGACCGGAGCGCCGTCGCCGTCGAGGACCCGGCCGGTGATGGCGATGCGCTCGCCCGCCGCGCCGTGGCGGGTCAGATCGGCCCATTCCGGCCGATCGAGCGCCAGGTGAAAAAAAGGGCCGACCGTCTGTGAAGGGGTCGGGATCAGCTTTTCGGCCATTGTACGCTCCGCCATCCCATATTCTGCAAGCCGAGGCTCATTGGGGTTCGAGCGGGGTCGCCTCGCGACCGCGCAGCACGATGTCAAAACGATAGCCGAGCGCCCATTGCGGCTTGCCGATCTCCGGCGCGTAGGAACAGACGAGACGGTTGCGCGCCCTATCGTCGGGCACGCTTTGAAAGATCGCATCGAGCGCCAGAAGCGGATCGCCCGGGAAATACATCTGGGTGATGAGGCGCGTCGCAAAGGCCGGTCCGAACACGCCAAAATGGATATGCGCCGGGCGCCAGGAATTGGGGCCGTTGAGCCAGGGATAGGCGCCCGGCTTGATCGTCAGAAAACGATATTCGCCGCGCTCGTTGGTGATGGCCTGCCCGACCCCGTCAAAATTCGGATCGAGCGGCGCATCGTGCTGATCGACCGGATGACGGTAGCGGCCGGCGGCGTTGCACTGCCACAATTCGACAAGGGTGTCCGGCACCGGGCGCGCGTCCTCATCGAGCACCCGGCCCACGAGGATCATGCGCTCGCCGAGCGGCTCTCCAGGGTGCACGCGGGTCAGATCGACAGCATCCGGCCCGGCCCAGCCGCCAGCAAAGACCGGACCGGTGACCTCGGTCAGGGTCTGTTCGAGCCGGATCGGCGGCCGTTGCGGCGCCCGCTTGACGGTGCTGCCATAGGCGGGATGAAGATGGGGCGGCTGCACCCCCGGGGCGCTCGGCGCAAAGGATCGAACCGTCGTCGTCATGCCCGCTGTCCTCCCTTGCTGGTCTGGGCAATCGTATGGGGCCGGCGCCGGCCTGTCAAAGCGCCCGCGCGAGCATACTCAACGAACCGGCGCAAGCCTTACCCACGGCAACGCATCGGGAACATCGGACAAGGCGCCGCGCCCGCGCTGCGGCAGCCGGGGGCGCCGGGATTGCCGCAACGATCCGGCCGATTGTCCGAAGTGGAACCGGCCTGCGTGCCTTGCCATCTCCCCGGTCGGCGGTTCCGGCAGGGCGGGTATGGAGCGCAGGCGGGAACCCCATAACCGGCGCGCGGCCCTGCGGCCGCAGTTATCACGGAAAGGGAGATCATGTCGTCCTTGACCAGAAGCTCGTGGCTCCAGCGCTCCGCAGCGGTGCTCGTCGCCGTGCTCGGTCTCGGCGCGATGACCACGCTTGCGGCAAAACCGGCCGATGCGCGCGTCTTTGTGAGAGTGGGGATTGGCGCGCCGGTCTGGGGCTGGGGTTATTACCACCCGGGTTACTGGCATCGGCCCTATTACCGGCCGTATTATCCGGCCTATTATCGCAATTGGCAGTGGCGCCATTGGTGCGCCTTTCACCCCTACCGCTGCTATCGATAATCCGCGCCCGACCGCACAGCCGAGCACGGCGCGAGGCCGTCGCAAGGGCCGCCCGGCAGAGGCCGAGCGGCCCTTTTTGCCCTCCGCCGGGATCGGGGGCCGCTGTCTCATCGTTCTCTTCAGAGCGGCCCCGGCCGCTGTTTGGAGGTCCGATGCCGACTCTTCGCGTGCGCTCGTCGCTTTTCGGCCTTGCCGCCGCGGCGCTGCTGGCGGGCGCTCTTGCCATCCCGGCGGAGGCTCACGTGGGCTTTGGCCATGCCTATATCGCCGCCTGGGGCTGTTACGCAACGCCGCCTTTCCACGCCTGTTCCGGCCATCCCTGGGCGATCGCCTTTCCGGGCCATGCCCGCATCGGCGGGTGGCCGATCGCCGGGTTCCCATTTGCCGGCGGGGTGCATGGCGCGGTCGGCCGGCTCAATCAGCGCTGAGCACCGCCGTCGAGGCGATCGAGGCGCACGACGAGCGGCAGATACCAGATCGGGACGCGGAGCCACAGCGGCAGCGCGCGCCCATCATCGGTGACGAGAAGCTCGACCGTGCGCGGGGCGTTTTCGGGGTCTTCAGCGCCCGGCCGGTTCTTGAACCCGGCGATCGGCCGCAGGATCAGATCGAGCCGCAGCGTGCCCGGGTTGCCCCGGCTTCTGGATAGAATGCGACCGACCACGTCAAAACGCCGGGTTCCGTCATAGACGGGCACGGTGAACGAAGCCCCCGGCACGGGGGCGGCGGCAATGGCCTCGCGGATGCGCTCGAGAGCGGACAGCGGATCGACCGCATTGGTGCGAAATCGCCGGGCGAGCGGCGGCTTGTCGCTGGAATTGGCGGGGCCGCGCTCGATCACACGGGCGTCGCCGCGGCGGACAAAGCGCAGGCTGATGCGCCGGTCGCGGCGCTTGTGCAGGTCAAAGATTGCATCATAGGCCAAGGGTTCGGCCGGGATGCGGGTTCCGATCCGGCCCTCGGCCGTCGCGCTGCCGCGGAAACGGGTGAACAGCCACGGCAGCCCGCGCGTCGCGATGACGATCCGATCGTCATAGCGGGTTGTGCCGTCATGCAGGATCAGGCGAACCCCGGCCGCCGGCAGACCGGCCCAGGTGGCGCTATAGGTGGCACGGATATCCTGCGCCCGCCCGCCGCCGGACCACCCCGCGGCGAGCGCGGCAAACCCCAGCAGGACGCCAATCCGCCGCGGGCGGCGAGCGGCGCGCAAGCGGCGGCTTCCGGCTGTCAGTGGAGCGCCGCGACCCCCATGGCCTGGCCAAAGCGGCGGCTGGCGTCAAGCGGATCGCCATATTTGCGGTGGACCGTGGTGTGATGGGCGCAGGCCAGGAGCAGCCGGTCGCGGTCCCGGCCCCGGTTCTTGCCGTAATCCTCAAGGAGGATCTGGCCGATCTCCTGGTTGTGCGGATCGTTGCCCATCCGGCTGGCAAGGAGCGCCAGACGCTCCGTCAGCGGTTTGCGGTCGGCGCCGCTCAGGAGATAGGCGCAGGTCCAGGCAACGCTGTCGGGGCCGTCGAGGCTCAGCACCGCCGCGTCGATGCGCTCCAGGATCTGCCGCGGGCCGAGCCTGTCGGCACCGGGAGGAGCGGCAATCGCGACCGGCTCGCAATCGCCGATCCCCTTCTGGTGCCAGGCTGCGCGGTTGACATAGGAAGCCGCCAGATAGAGCAGCTTCAATTGCTGCTTGTGCGCAAAATTGTCAAAAAACCAGCCGAGCGTGTTCAGATATTCGCAGCAATGCTGCGGCAGTGAGAAATTGTTGACGCCGCGGGTTGCGAGGATCAGCCGGGCTGCGGCCAGTTGCAGCGCGTCGAGGAGATGGCGCGGGCTTTTGCCGGCTTCGAGAAGGCGGCTCAGCAGTTCGAGAAAGCCGGGTTCGGGTTCGTCGACAAGAGCGCGTTCGAGCGCCTCCGCTTCCTCGCGTCCGAGCGGCGCCTGGTTCCCGGCGAGGATCTGCGCCTCGATCGCAGAGGCGCCGCGGTAGGGGACGGCCGAGACCGTCGCCTTTTCGAGAAAGACCTTGATGGCGTTGCCGGCCATCTCATAGGTCGAATACCAGCGCGGCCCGACCGCGATGTCGAGAGCGCCGGCATAGACGACATCGTGAGCGTTGTCCCAACCGACAAACTCGCCCAGTTCGACCGTCGCACGGGCGCGGAACGCCTTGTGCCCGGTCGTGTAGGAACGGTTGTAGAGAGCGCGATCCTGAACATCCATCAGCCCGGCATGGCAGAGCTGGGCAAGCACCTCTCTGCGTTCGGTCGGATCTTCCAGGAGGCCGAGAAACACGCGGTAGGCTTCGAGGACATTGCCGCGATGCACCAGCGTCATCCAATGGTCGAGCCGCTCGTCGAGCGGTCCGTCGAGAGGCTGCGGCTCCTGGTCGGGCCAGGCGACTGCCGGCATCGGCGGCGGGCCGGGCGGCGGCGTCCAGCCGGGCGCGCGGGCGTAGTGGCCGGGCGCCTTCAGGATCTTCTGGTTCCAGATGTCGAGCCCCGTAGGGATGTACCAGACGGTCTGCGCCAGCGGCAGGCCGGCGCAGACCGGCGGCACCATCCGGCACAGATGGGTGGCGGCGCGGGCCGACAACAGGCAATGATCGTTGTTGACAAAATTGACGAAGCCATCGTCGATCCGCTCGTGATAGGGCACATGCGTATAGGGCGCATGGAGATGCACGGCGGCGCCGACGATCTCGGCCATCGGCCGCCCGGCGCGCAACAGCGCGTAATAAACCTCGCTCGCTCCGATCTGGTCGCGGGCAAGAATGCGCTCTTCCAGTTTTTCATAAAGGTCCGCGGGGCGGGGTTCGAGGGTGCGTGCACGCTGCATCGGGGTTGCCATCCTTCTACCTGCTCCTTCCGTGGCCTCTGTGGCGGACAGGATATGCTATCCTTCAGCATAGTCTCGGGCGATCGCCCCGTCCGCCGCGTTGTCGGCGGGGCAGACCTTCGGAGTTCGCAGCCATGGCGCTGGACGATCTTGTCACGCTGGAATTGCCCGCGGTATTGGGCCTCGGCGCCGTTCTGCTGATCGCCGGCCGGCTGATGCCGGGGTTGCGCCCGCAGCTCAAATCGGCGGTAGAAATCGGGCTGACGCTCTTTGGCGAAAGCGAGATCGAGGCCGAAGCCGGTATCATCGACCGGCTGGCGGGCCGCACCCTCGGGTCCCTGGCCGATGCGCTCCTCGCGCCGCCGGGCGATCCTGCGGCCCATGCCGCGGTCGATCGCACCCTGCGCCGCTTTCAGCGCCGCGCGCGCGTCCACGCCCGCCGCTGGGCCCGCGACCCCGCTCATGTCGGCCGCCATTACCGTCGCCATGTCCGGCATCTGCGCGACCGGCTCGAACGCGCGTGGCAGAGCCGCCCCGGCGGCGATCCGCAGCGCTATGAGAGGATCGTGTCCGCGCTCGATGACGATCTGTCGGGTTGATCCGGCTCCGCCGCGCGCGGCTTTGACGCCTCGATCGCCAGCATCGGCAGCCCCCCGGTCAGGAGCGCCACGGCGAGATCGAGACCGCCGATCGGCGCCCCGATCAGACCGCGCAGACCGGGCGCAAAGAGCGCGGCTCCCTGGGCGGCAAAGGACAAGGCCAAGGCTCCGGTCAGATAAGGGTTGGCCGGCAGCCCGCTCCACGCGGGCCGGTTTGAGCGGCAGCCGAGGGCGTAGAGAAGCTGGCTGGTGACGAGGCTGGCAAAGCCGGCGCCGCGGCTCTTCTCGCCGGCGCCGTGGCGCGCCGCCACCCAGGCTTCCGCCGCCAGTGCGCCGCCGGCCATCACCGCGGCATCGCGGGCGAGGAGGCCAAAATCCTGCCGGGCCACGACGGGCGCGGCAGGATCGGCCGGCGGCCGGCGCATGACCTCCGGCTCGGGCGGTTCGAGGGCCAGACCCAGAGCCGGCAGAATGTCGGTCAGGAGGTTGATCCACAGCAATTGGATCGGAGTGAGCGGCTGCCCGATCCCGGCCGCGACGGCGAACAGCATCAACAGCATCTCGGAGAGATTGGTCGCCAGCAGAAAGCGCAGCGCCTTGCGTAGATTGGCATGGACCGTGCGGCCGTGGGCGACTCCGCGCAGGATGCCGCTGAGATCGTCGCCCAGCAGGATGATATCGGCGACCTGACGGGCTGCCTCGGTGCCGGCGCTTTCCAGGGTGATGCCGATGTCGGCGGCCTTGAGCGAGGGCGTGTCGTTGACGCCGTCGCCGATCATTGCGACGGAGCGCCCGCGGCGCTGCAAGGCGCGCACAATGTCGAGCTTTTGCGCCGGTGCGACGCGGGCAAAGATGGCGCCACCGATCGCCTGGCCGGGGCGGTCGAGAGCGGCGAGACCGAGAAGACCGCCGAGACCCAACTCGCGGCCGATCGCGGCGGCGGTCTCCGGCTGGTCTCCGGTGATCATCGCCACCTCTATGCCGGCCCCCTTGAGGCGCTCGATCAGCTCGGCCATGCCCTCGCGCAGCGGGTCAGCCATACCGCAGAGACCGACCCAGACAAACGCGGCCGGCGGCTCCGCGGCGAGCACGCTCTCGGCATCGAGTGGGGTCGGCAGCCGGCGGAAGGCGACCCCGAGCACCCGCAGCCCATCGCGCGCCATCGCCCGGTTCTGCCCGAGGATGCGCGCCCGGCTCTCCGCGCCGAGCAGCACCGCGCGGCCATCCTGCCGCTCCTCGCGGCACAAGGCGAGAACGACCTGCGGGTCGCCTTTCAGCGCGATCAGCGCCGCGCCCGACCCCGCCGGCCCGGAGCCCGGCGGCACCAGATGGGCGGTCACCATAAAGCGGCGCGTGTCGGAGCGCTCGCGCACCGCGATCCGCGGCCGCGCCCGCCGCAGCGCATCAATCGCGATCCCGGCCTCTTCGGCTGCCGCCACCAGCGCCAGCTCGGTCGAGGAGCCCTGCGCCTCGCCCGCTCCCTCGGCGGTCTCGGCATCATTGCACAGCGCCCCCAGTTCGAGCAGCGTGCGCAC